>CAIMPQ010000134.1 GCA_903843315.1 uncultured beta proteobacterium | reverse complement strand
GGCATTGCATAAAGCGGGCATTTTGCTGAGGCGCAAAGAAGGTGTAACGGTTTATTACTCGATTGCGGATAACGCAACCGTAGAGATGTGTCAGATAGTCTGCGCAAAGATTGCTGAAGATATTCATTAAGTATTTGTAGTAATTCACTTTTTAAGTAGAGGTCAAATGACTAAGAAGCAAATTGAATTAAGTGCGCAGGATATTACTGCGGTAGAGAAGCCGGTCAATACGGCTCGCCTGGTTAAAGCCCCAGAGCACTTTATTTCTCAAGACTTAATTACTGACATTAATTCCAATGGACTTGATGAAACTCGTCGCGGCTTTCTGCGTAAAGGATTCTTCTCCGCTTTAGGTGGCGCCGCCGCAGGTTTGTCTGCGCCAATGGCATTTGCTGCAGGTGATGGCGACCCAGCCATTTTAGAAAAGCAGGTTTGGCAAACCACATTGGGAAAGAATGTGGCCACTATGCCTTATGGAACTCCTTCCATCTATGAGGCTAACTTAATTCGTCGAGAGTCTCCTGGGTTGACTAGGGTTTCAGCTGCATCCGTAGCATTCACACCATTGCAGGGTCTATTCGGCATCATTACTCCTAATGGCTTGCATTTTGAAAGGCAACATCAGGGTTGGTACAACATAGATCCAGAGATGCATCGATTGATGGTCAATGGCTTGGTAAAGCATAACCGGGTGTTTACGATGAACGATCTCATGCGTCTGCCATCAGTATCCCGTATTTACTTTATTGAGTGCGGTGCGAATACCGGCTTGGAATGGGGTAACGTCGCTGTTCCGACAGTGCAGTACACCCATGGCATGTTGTCGTGCTGTGAATTTACTGGTGTACCACTGAAGGTATTACTTGATGAGTGCGGTGCAGATTTGAAAAAAGGCAAGTTCATGCTTGCTGAAGGTGGAGATGGTTCAGGTATGACACGAACCGTAAATTTGGATGACGTATTAAATGATGCCATTGTTGCCTGGGGTATGAATGGCGAAATGTTGCGACCAGAAAACGGTTTTCCGCTTCGCTTAGTGGTGCCAGGGGTTCAGGGAGTGAGCTGGGTGAAGTGGCTACGTCGCTTGGAAGTAGGTGACATGCCCTATGCCACTAAAGATGAAGCAGTTCATTACAACGATTTAATGCCGGATGGACTCGCACGGCAATACACCTCTATTCAAGAATGTAAGTCTGTCATTACAACGCCATCTGGAGGTCAGCAACTTCTCGATAAAGGCTTTTACAACGTCAGTGGGATGGCATGGTCTGGCCGTGGCAAGATTAAGCGCGTGGATGTTTCGTTTGATGGCGGAAACAATTGGCGCACTGCACGCCTAGAGACTCCAGTTCTTACTAAATCCATTACTCGTTTCAATATTGACTGGGTATGGGATGGCTCACCTTCGATATTGCAATCGAGAGCAGTAGATGACACTGGCTATGTGCAGCCCACAATCAAAATGTTGCGCGATGTGCGTGGTACTCGCTCTATTTATCACAACAATGCAATCCAATCTTGGAAAGTTGCCTCAAATGGGGAGGTTAGCAATGTACAAGTTGGTTAAGTTTGCTACTTCCATAGCATTGCTGCTAGCAGTTTTTGCAACTGTTACTGCCAATGCACAAAACGCCAGCAATCGATTTCCTGGTATTGGTAGAGATGCCACTCCTGCCGAGGTTGAGGCATGGGATATTGATGTTCGCCCCGATTTCAAAGGGCTTCCAAAAGGATCTGGCTCAACCCAAGTAGGTCAGCAAGTTTGGGAGACCAAATGTGCTGTTTGCCATGGCACCTTCGGTGAATCAAATGAGATTTTTACTCCGATCATCGGCGGCACCACTGTAGATGACATTAAAACAGGAAGGGTTGCCTCTCTTACGGATAGAAAGCAGCCGCAGAGATCGACCATCATGAAGGTAGCAACGGTTTCTTCACTATGGGATTACATCTATCGTGCCATGCCTTGGAATGCGCCAAGGTCATTATCGGTTGATGACACCTATGCGGTAGTTGCGTATTTACTCAGCATGGCAGAGATAGTGCCAGACGATTATGTTCTCAGTAATACCAATATTGCGGAAGTACAAAAAAGGATGCCAAACCGAAATGGCATGACTCTAAAGCATGGTTTATGGAATTCAAAGGGTAAGCCTGATGTGAATGGCAGTACCTGTATGACCAACTGCGTGGCATTTGTACAGATTGGATCAGAGCTTCCCGATTACGCCAGAAATGCCCATGGCAACATTGCAGAACAAAATCGCCAATATGGACCTTTCCGTGGTTCTGATTCCACAAAACCGCCTCTGGCTAAATTGCCAGGCGCTTCAGGCGAGGGATTGGCGCACGCCTCCGAAACCCATTCTGCTGCAAAGGGTCCCGCAGCCATGTTTAAAAATGAGAATTGTTCGGCATGTCATGCGATGAGTACTAAATTGGTGGGGCCATCTATCGCGGATATCTCTGCTAAGTACCAAGGTCAGAGTGGGGCCGTAGAGAAATTAATGACTAAGGTAAAGAATGGTGGGTCTGGGGTTTGGGGCCCCATTCCAATGCCTCCACAAAGTCAATTATCCGAAGAAGATCGCAAGGTATTAGTGGTTTGGGTTCTCTCAGGAGGTAAATAAGGGGCGCATAAGTAATTACCAGTAGGTTTTATTGGAAAGCAGATAATATATTCACAGTAAAAGATTATTAAAGGAGTTTTTATGAATCAGCAGCGACGCAGTTTATTGAAATATTCAGCCGTATTCGGCTTGATGGCTTCTGCGGGTCTTATAAGCATAGCCCAAGCACAGGAGTGGAATAAAGCCGCTTTCGAAGGTAAGAGTCTTGACGACGTATTCAAAATCTTGGGCGCTGGTAGCCCAGACAAATCAGCCGCCGTTACATTGAACGCCCCTGATATTGCAGAAAATGGTGCGGTAGTTCCTGTTGGAATTACAACCACGCTGAAAGCAGAACAGATGGCAATCTTGGTTGAGAAAAACCCAAGTGCCTTAGCTGCTCAATTCTTTATCCCTGCTGGCACAGAACCATTTGTGACTACCCGTATCAAGATGGGTCAAACCTCCAACGTATACGCCTTGGTAAAAGCCGATGGCAAGTGGAGCATGGCGGTTAAAGAAGTCAAAGTGACTTTAGGTGGTTGCGGCGGTTAATCGCTTCAAGCTGAATAAATACCAATAACGAATTAATAGATTACAAGAGGAAAATATGGCTGATCCAATGCGCGTTAGAGCTGCTGAGAACGGTGGAATTGTGGATGTAAAAATTTTGATGAAACACGATATGGAATCTGGTCAGCGCAAAGATGCTGCTGGCAAAGTGATTCCTGCATGGTTCATCAGCACTATTAATGTCAAAGCCAATGGCAAAGATGTATTGAATGGTCAATTTGGTCCAGCAATTTCTAAGGATCCATTCTTGAACTTCAAGTACAAAGGTGCCAAGGGTGACAAGATTGTTGTGAGTTGGGTAGATAGCAAGGGTGACAAGCGCAGCGATGAAGCAACTGCTTCTTAATGCCAATCATCTTCACCGCCTCAATGGTTCTGAAAGGGTAACAAATGCAGCGTAAATACACCTTGGGCTTAGCCTCAGGATTAATGGCAACCCTGTTGTCAATTTCGTCTTCGTCTTATGCTCAAAGTGCTACTGACGATATTGCAAAGTATCGCGAGATGATTGCAGACGGAAATCCTTCAGAACTATATGAGGCTGCTGGTGAAGAGCTGTGGAAGAAACCCGCTGGCCCTAAGAACGCTACGTTAGAGAAGTGTGATTTAGGTTTGGGACCAGGTGTTGTGAAAGGTGCAGCAGCACAGTTGCCACGCTACTTTAAAGATACCAATAAGGTTCAAGACCTTGAGTCTCGTTTAATGACTTGTATGCAAAATCTCCAAGGTCGTGATCCACAAGAAATGGTCGATGCACCGTTTCAAAAGGGTCCCAAAAAAGATATGGAGGCCATTGTGGCTTACGTAGTCACCTTATCTAAGGGTGACAAGATTCAGGTGAGCACCAATCATCCTAAAGAAAAAGAAATGTATGCCCTTGGTAAGCGCGCATTCTTTTTCCAGGGCGGGCCAATGGATTTCTCCTGCGCCTCTTGTCATGGTGAAGATGGTAAGCGGATCCGCTTACAAGACTTGCCAAATATCACCACTCAAAAGGGTGCAGCTTTGGGTTGGGGTTATTGGCCAGCTTATCGTGTTTCTAGTGGACAGTTCTGGACAATGCAGCAGCGTTTAAATGACTGCTTTCGTCAACAACGTTTCCCATTCCCGATTTATGGCTCTGATCTGACTGTGGCTTTGTCTATGTATATGGCAAAGAATGCCAATGGTGGCACAGTTGAAACCCCTGGTTTGAAGCGTTAATGGATAAGAGACAGAGAATATGAACATGAAGAACATGAAACCCCTCTTAGCCCTCAGTATTTTTGTGGTGGCCGCGTTCGTAATGCAGGGTTCTGCAAGCGCACAGCAAGCGAACGACCCTAAGTTCAATAAGATGATGAAGGATGGCTTTAGAGCTGATGGTATTGCTGGTTTGGATCGCATTGATCAAGATGCAACCCAAAAGTTCTGCTCCGACCCCGTTTTTGCTAGTAGCAAGCAGGGTGAGAAGATGCGTGGGCAGATCCAAAAAATGAATATGGATTTCATCAAGCAGCCTTCTGATGGTAAATACATCGGGGATTGGAAGAAGGGCGAGGCGATTGCACAAAGTGGTCGTGGCGCCACTTGGACTGATAAAGCCGACACCCCAATTGGTGGTGGTTGTTACAACTGTCACCAAATCGATCAGAAAGAAATTTCTTATGGAACCATTGGGCCATCCTTAACCGGCTATGGCAAATTACGTGGCTATTCTCAGGAAGTAGTCACCTATACCTGGAACCGTATTAATAACTCCAAGGCATATAACGCTTGTAGCAATATGCCTAGGTTTGCCCACTTCAAGCTGTTGAATGAACAGCAGATTCAGGATGTCATGGCTTTACTCCTTGATCCTGCCTCTCCGGTGAATCAATAAGTAAAGATACAAAATATAAAGAACAGGCCGACAGGCCTGTTTTCACAAAGGGAATGTTATGTCTTTAAGTCGTCGTGATTTTTTGCAAGCCTTGGCTATTGCATCGGCAGGTGGAATGAGTTTGCAATCCAACTTTGTGAATGCGCAAAGCACAGCACAACAGTTTTATGATTTACCAAAGTTCGGAAATGTGCACTTCTTGCATTACACAGACTGTCATGCACAACTATTACCAATTTATTTCCGTGAGCCTAATGTCAATATCGGTATTGGCACGCAAGAGGGCAAAACCCCGCACTTAGTTGGCGAATATTTCTTAAAAGCCAATGGTATTTCTGCGGGTACTCGTGATGCGCATGCATTTACCTATTTGGATTATGTCGCTGCTGCGCAAAACTACGGCAAGATGGGTGGCTTTGCACACATGGCTACCTTGATCAAGCAAATGAAAGCCACTCGCCCTGGGGCATTATTGCTTGACGGTGGTGATACTTGGCAGGGATCTGGAACAGCGCTCTGGACCAATGGTCAAGATATGGTGGAGGCTGCTCTTGCTTTGGGTGTAGACGTGATGACACCGCATTGGGAGATGACTCTGGGCGAGAAGCGCGTCATGGAAATTGTCAATGGGGATTTCAAGGGCAAGGTTTCTTTCATTGCCCAAAATATTAAGACGGCTGACTTTGGCGACATGGTATTTAACCCCTATGTCATGAAAGTTCAGAACGGCGTGCAAGTGGCCATCATTGGTCAAGCCTTCCCCTATACACCGATTGCAAATCCCCGTTACTTCACCCCAGATTGGACCTTTGGTATTCAGGAAGAGAATATGCAAAAGACCATTGATGAGGTGAGGTCAAAAGGAGCAAAGGTAGTTGTTCTCTTATCTCATAACGGCATGGATGTGGATTTGAAGATGGCATCACGCGTGCGTGGTTTAGATGCCATATTGGGTGGTCATACTCATGATGGTGTTCCTATCCCAGTCAAGGTAAAGAATGCCGGCGGGGTAACGTTAGTAACCAATGCTGGATCTAACAGTAAGTTCTTGGGTGTATTGGATTTTGATGTGAAAGGCGGAAAACCGGTTGATTTCCGCTACAAGCTCTTCCCAATCTTCTCCAATATGATTCCTGCCGATCCAACGATGAGTAAATTGATTACGAAGATCAGAGCGCCTTACGAGACGAAGTTAAACGAGAAGCTAGCCACGACTGAAGGGCTTTTGTATCGCCGTGGTAATTTCAATGGTAGTTTCGATCAACTCATTCTGGATGGCCTCATGTCGCAGAAGAATGCGGAGATCGCTTTCTCACCAGGCTTCCGTTGGGGCACGAGTCTTTTGCCAGGACAAGCCATTACCCGTGAGAACCTCTTAGATCAAACGGCGATTACCTATCCGTACACCACAGTCACCAACATGACTGGTGAGACGATTAAAACCATCCTAGAAGATGTGGCAGACAATCTATTCAACCCTGACCCGTATTACCAACAAGGCGGCGATATGGTGCGCGTAGGTGGCATGCAGTACACCATTGACCCAGTGCAAACTGCGGGTAAACGGATTACGGATATGCGTTTAAATGGCAAAGCAATTGAAGCAAATAAGACTTATAAGGTCGCTGGCTGGGCACCAGTCAGTGAAGAGGCTAGGAATACCGGTGGTGAACCGATTTGGGATGTGATCGAGAGACACTTAAAAGACGTTAAGGTTGTGAAGGCTGTGAAACTGAATGAGCCAATCATCAAGGGCGTCAGCAATAATCCAGGCATGGCACCTATTTAATCTTCATGAAAGTCGTCACAATGAATAAACTGATCCACCTTATTTTTACCGCAATGCTAGTGTTTGGCCTCGGGTCGATTGCCAATGCCCAATCGTCAGGTTCAACTAAAGTGGTCTACCACATTGATGATGCTGAAAGCCAAGGCTTAAAAGGATTGCGTAACATTCGTAATCACTTGGATACATCCCCAGAGACAACGATTATTGTCGTAACCCATGCCAATGGAGTAGATCTCCTGATGGAAGGCGCTAAGGACAAAAAGAATAATGTGGAATATGCACCGTTGGTTGGAGCTCTTAAGTCCCGCGGTGTGAAGTTTGAAGTTTGTGAGATTACTTTAAAAAATCGTAATCTCAAGAAAGATCAGTTCACTATGGATGCGGATTTCACACCATCCGGGGTAGTGCGTGTTGCTGACCTGCAATATAAAGACGGTTTTGCCTACATCAAGCCTTAACCCTGATTCAAATGCCCAACAAATTGCTTAGTCCTTCATTGCGGCAATTGATAGGGATCCTGATGGGATCCTTTATCTTTTTTAGTGTTGCTTATGGGCAGAATGCTAAATCTGTCGACACCATTCAATTAAATCCAGTTCAGGTTGCCCCCCATACGTATTTTGTTCAAGGCTTTCCAGAAATGGGAAGTAGCGCTAATCAAAACTTCATCTCCAATGCAGGCTTTGTTGTCACTCCCAGTGGAGTAGTGGTTGTAGATGCTTTGGGATCACCCATCCTGGCAAAAAAACTCATTGCTGAGATTAAGAAAATCACCAACCAAAAAGTTGTAGCGCTCATTGTGAGCCACTACCATGCCGATCACGTTTATGGCTTGCAAGAATTCAAAAAGATAGGTGCGAAGATTTATGCGCAAGGAGAAGGCAGAAACTACCTTTCTTCAGAAACGGCAAAGCAACGCTTAATTGCCTCAAGAATCGATTTTGCTCCGTGGGTAAACGTCGATACAAAGCTGATTTCTGCTGATGTTTGGATTGATCAAAAATCCAAGCTGTCCGTTGGTGGGGTAGATTTCTTCATTAGTCGAGTAGGGCCGGCACACGCGCCTGAAGATTTAATGGTTTATGTGCCGTCAGAGAAAGTACTCTTTGCTGGTGATTTGGTATTTAGAGGGCGGATACCATTTGTAGGCAATGCCGATAGCAAGGGTTGGTTAATCGCTTTGGATGAGATTGAAAAACTCAATCCCAATATTGTCATTCCGGGTCATGGTAATTATTCAGTGAAGCCTACTGAAGATATTGTCTTTACCAGAAATTACCTCAAATATCTGCGGGAGTCGATGTCTGCAGCAGCCATCAATATGGACCCATTTGAAGAGGCCTACAAACAAGCGGATTGGTCGGAATATGAAGGAATGCCACTATTTAGAGCGGCTAATCGGATGAATGCCTATAACGTCTACCTGTCGATCCAGGCCGAGTAGGGCAATTTTGGCCATTGGGCCTTAAAATAGAGAATTAATGCTAAATCCTTGATTTGTAATGAAAATGATTTTTATTCGATTCATCTCTGCCACTGCCTTGAGTGCCCTGATCAGCGCTCCAGCTTTTGCTGCGCCGGATTTGGCTAACGGCAAAACGATTGATCAGCAGAAATGTTATGCCTGTCATGCCAAGAAAACGGGTTTTGGGAATGGCGACATGATTTACACGCGTAGTGATAGCAAAGTGAAATCAATCGCCAACCTAAAGAAGATGGTTGGTATCTGTAATACCGAACTTCGCTTAGATCTATTTCCAGAAGATGAAGCAGATGTGGTTGCTTATCTCAATCAACAGTTTTATAAATTCAAACCTTAATTTTTTAAATACAGTCGCTATGGATGTTGTTGATATCGCTTCATTAAGTAAGTCAGTCCTCTGGGCTACGTTTGCCATTACCTTTTTGCTTGGCGCAGTCATGCAGAAAACCGGTTTTTGTAGCATGGGTGCCGTTTCTGACGCATTTATTATGTCTAGCTGGGACCGCTTGAAGCAATGGTTCTTGGCGATTGGCATTGCTATTGTTGGATTTACCCTGATGTCTTATCTCGGGTTCATCGATCCTTTAAAAAGCTTTTATACCGGCAATAAGTTTTTGTGGCTCTCTACCATTGTTGGTAGCGTGTTGTTTGGCTTTGGTATGGTTCTATCTTCTGGATGCGGCAGTAAAACCTTGGTGCGTATCGGCGGTGGTAACTTAAAGTCCATCATTGTGTTTATGGTCTTAGGCCTAGCTGCCTATATGACGATGCGTGGTTTCTTGGGTGTTATTCGTATCAATACGCTAGATACCTTCTTTATCGCTTTCAATACTCCACAAGATTTGCCTAGTCTTCTTAGTGGTCCATTAGGTATGGCCCGCGCCAATTTGCATCTGGTCTTAGGCTTGATCATTGGTTTTGCATTTATTGCTTACGCCTTAGCTAGTAAAGCATTTTGGACTGCAGAGAACCTGATCGCTGGTATTGCGGTTGGATTGGCTATCTGTGCTGTCTGGTGGGTGTCGGGCAACCTGGGTTATGTAGCAGAAGATCCTAATACCTTGGAAGAAGTATTTTTAGTGACTAATTCTGGTCGCATGGAGAGCCTCTCTTTTGTAGCACCCTATGCATACTCACTAGATTGGCTCATGATGTATAGCGATACATCCAAAGTGCTTACAGTAGGGGTTGTTGCTGTACTCGGAATGATCTTGGGATCGGCCCTCGTTTCAGTGGTAACAAAAACGTTTCGCTGGGAATCTTTCCGGGATACTGAAGACACGGTAAATCACCTCATTGGTGCTGCCCTAATGGGCTTTGGTGGTGTCACGGCATTGGGCTGTACAGTAGGGCAGGGCTTAAGCGGTATTTCTACTTTAGCTCTTGGATCATTATTGGCCTTGCCTGGATTTATTTTTGGCGCCTATTTAGGTCTGCGCTATTTGCAATTCCGTCTTGCCCCGAATCCTTGCAGTTAATTGTCTACAGATTGGATATCAAGTAATGCAAATTGACTGGTTCTCTTTTACCCCAGTACCTTCACTGCTTGGCGGAATGATTTTGGGAGTTGCAGCAGCACTTTATGTATTCCTTCATGGCCGCATATTGGGGATTAGTGGAATTGTTTCTGGCTTATTACATCCTCAGGCCGGGGATTCTGCATGGCGTCTAAGCTTGGTGTTAGGTCTTTTGTCGGCACCATTTCTGGCACTTTTGTTTTTTGGTATTTACCCTGTGATCGAAATCGACTCTGATTGGTTAGCAATCGGGATTGCTGGACTACTCGTGGGCTTTGGTGCGCAATACGGCTCTGGTTGCACAAGCGGTCATGGCATTTGTGGTTTATCACGACTCTCTCCTAGGTCACTAGTGGCTACCCTCGCTTTTATGAGTGCTGGTTTCATCACTGTCTTTGTGCTACGACACGTCATTGGAGGCTAAGATGAAAAAACATTTTAGCCTCTTTAGTCAGTACGCAATTGGCGTCCTCTTTGGCTGGGGACTCATTATTTCTGGCATGAGTAATCCCCAAAAGATTTTAGGATTCTTGGATTTAACGGGCCTTTGGGATCCATCTTTAATGTTTGTCATGCTAGGTGCAGTGCTTGTTGGCCTTGGCGGTTTTTATGTGGTTAGCAAAAGATCTGAGGCTTTTTTTGGTGGCGCCCTCCATATTCCAACTAGACGAGATATCACTAAGCCCTTGATTATTGGTAGCCTGATATTTGGAGCTGGGTGGGGTATTGCGGGTTTTTGTCCTGGTCCAGTGCTTGTGGCGCTTGGTGCAGGTCATCTCAAGGCCTTAGTATTTGTCATTGCTATGCTGGCTGGCATGGAAATCTGTGAGCGCTTCTTTTCTGCCCATAAAAACAGGCCAACTCAGGTCTAAGTGAGCCTGCTTTAGAATCAACCCTATCGCATATTTATTTCATGTAGAGGGTTTCATGAGTCTTCCTATTACTTGCCATACCACCCAGTTCGGTACTCTTGGTCAGATCGATCACAGCCATTTGGCAGAAATTGCCAAGCAAGGCTATAAAAGCGTCATTAATAATCGCCCCGATGGCGAAGGTGGACCCGATCAACCTAGTAATGCATCTATTCAGGCGGAAGCAGAAAAACTGGGTCTCAATTACGTTTATCTACCAGTAATTCCTGGCGCCTTCACACCAGCACAGGTTCAAGAAATGGCGCGCCTCTTAAAAACGATGCCTGGACCTATCTTGGCATTCTGCCGTTCTGGGGCCCGCTCAACCAATTTATATCAACTTGCATTGCAGGTTGGTTAACTCTATTTAGTCAGATGCGTATCGCCATCCCAGAAGAGCTCAAGCTCGTTCATGAAATGATCATGCCGATTCGATGGGGTGATATGGATGCCTATGGGCATGTGAATAACACAGTCTACTTTCGGTATATGGAGCAGGCACGGGTTGATTGGATTGGTTCGCTGGGATATCAGGTTGCTCCAGAGGGTGAGTCAGTGATCATGATCAATGCCTTTTGTAATTTCTTTAAGCAACTCACTTATCCAGGCGACATTATTCTTAAAACCTTTGTTGGGACTATTGGCAGAACCAGCATGGATGTATTCCACACCATGACACTAGAGACCGAGCCAGATGTCTTAGCTGCTGAAGGTGGTACCACTCTAGTATGGGTGGATATCAACACAAATCAGTCTATGCCTTGGCCTGAGGATATATTACAAAAGGTGCGCGCGTAAACGGTATGCAGCCCAGCAATCCGCACATCTTAAAACTGGATCAATTTCTTTCTAAATTAGATCAGTTTGACCTTGTCATTGATGTGAGATCACCAGCGGAATTTGCCTTAGATCATATTCCTGACGCCGTTAATTTTCCCGTTTTGAGTAATGATGAGCGGGTCGAGATAGGAACTTTGTACAAACAGGTTTCTCCCTTTGCCGCCAAAAAACTCGGCGCAGCATTAGTCTCTCGCAATATTGCCAATCACCTTGAACATCATTTGCTCGAGATGCCGCGTGAATGGCGCCCATTGATTTATTGTTGGCGTGGTGGTGAGCGTAGTGGGGCATTTACCCACATTCTCAATCGCATCGGTTGGAAGGCCATGCAATTAGAAGGGGGCTATCAAGGCTTTCGGCGCACTGTGATTGATGGCTTGGAGCAAGAGGCGAATGATTTCTCATTCCAGGTAATCTGCGGCATGACGGGAAGTGGCAAAACTAGAGTGTTGCAAGAGATTGGTGAGTTAGGGGCTCAGATACTGGATCTAGAGGGCTTAGCAGTGCATCGTGGCTCTGTTCTAGGGAATGAGCCCAATATTGATCAGCCATCCCAAAAGGGATTTGAAACTGCCTTGTGGAATGCCTTACGCAAACTGGACCCCTCCAAGCCTGTCTTTGTAGAGTCTGAGAGTAAAAAGGTCGGAGGGCTACATGTGCCTGATACCTTGATGGAAAAAATCCGCAATGGATCCTGTGTTGAGTTGAGATCAAGCACGGCAACACGGGTGTCTTGGTTAATTCGCGAGTACCACCATTTCTTAACAGACACCGATAGTTTCAAGGGCAAGCTCGCCTTATTGACTACCCATTATGGAAAAGTCCAAATGAGTAAATGGAATGAAGCGATTGATGCAGGCAACTTTCCAGAGTTAGTTGAAGAGCTGTTAGTGAAGCACTATGACCCATCCTATCAATCGTCAATCGTGCGAAATTTCCCCCAATACAAACTTGAGAATTTTGTACAACTAGAAAGCGATAGTGATCAAGCCTTTACCAAAGCAGCTAAGGGCATTGTGGCCAAGCTAAAGACTAGCTAAACGCCTGTATACCTGTCTGCGCGCGACCTAGAATCAGTGCATGTATATCGTGCGTGCCTTCATAGGTATTGACTACTTCTAAGTTCAGCAAGTGACGTATTACGCCGTATTCATCAGAGATCCCGTTACCGCCGTGCATATCTCGCGCCATCCGTGCGATATCTAAAGACTTGCCGCAGGAGTTGCGTTTCATGATGGAGGTAATTTCTGGGGCAGCAATACCTTCATCCTTCATGCGCCCTAAGCGCAAGCAACCTTGCAAGCCAAGAGCGATTTCAGTTTGCATGTCTGCTAATTTTTTCTGAATTAATTGATTGGCAGCCAAAGGTTTATCAAACTGCTTACGATCCATTGTGTATTGACGGGCTGCATACCAGCACCATTCAGCTGCACCAAGTGCACCCCAGGCAATACCATAGCGTGCAGAGTTCAAGCAAGTGAATGGGCCTTTGAGGCCAGTGACTTCAGGGAATTCGTTTTCAGCAGGTACAAACACCTCATCCATGACGATTTCACCAGTGATGGAAGCGCGTAAGCCCATCTTGCCACTGATCTTGGGGGCACTTAAGCCTTTCATACCCTTTTCGAGAATGAAGCCGCGGATGACGCCTTCATCATTCTTTGCCCAGACCACAAAGACATCCGCAATCGGGGAGTTTGAGATCCACATCTTGGATCCTGTTAAAGAAAATCCACCGGGAACTTTCTTGGCACGCGTAATCATGCCACCAGCGTCAGAGCCATAGTTGGGCTCAGTTAGACCAAAACAACCAATCCATTCGCCACTGGCTAATTTAGGTAAGTACTTTTGTTTTTGCGCTTCAGTACCAAATTCATTAATAGGCACCATCACCAAAGAGGATTGCACGCTCATCATGGAGCGATACCCAGAATCGACCCGTTCGATTTCACGAGCAATGAGTCCGTATGAAACATAGTTCAAATTGGCGCCACCATATTGCTCAGGGATGGTGATGCCTAACAGACCAAGCTCACCCATTTCACGAAAGATTGCTGGATCAGAAGTTTCGTTGCGGAATGCATCAAGAATGCGCGGCATCAGGCGGCCTTGAGCATATTCTGCCGCCGCATCCCGAATCATGCGTTCCTCTTCAGACAACTGTGTATCAAGAAGTAGGGGGTCTGCCCAATTAAAATTGGCTTTGCTCATTTGCTTGGTCATCCTATCGTTGGTTTAGCCTGCTTCCTGCGAATATTCAGGAATACAGATATTCTTATTTCTATTATCCATTTTTCCAAGCTTATGGACTCACCTAGACGACACCATCGCTACTATGACCTGATTTTGACGGCTTTTGTAGTGGTCTTACTTTGCTCAAACTTTATTGGGGCGGGTAAGGCAGCAGTTGTAGATCTACCTTACTTTGGTACGGTGCCATTTGGCGGTGGGATCTTGTTTTTCCCTATCGCCTACTTTTTTGGAGACATTCTCACTGAGGTTTATGGCTACGCCTATGATCGCCGTGCGGTCTGGGTTGGTTTCGCAGCACTAGCCTTTGCAGCGATCATGGCGCAAATTGTGATTGCCTTGCCCGTTGCTCCTGGTGCTTACATGGAAAACTATCAACATGGCCTAGAAACGGTTTTTGGTAACTCCTGGCGCATTGCTTTGGCCTCTATGTTTTCTTTTTGGTGTGGCAGTCTCACGAATGGCTATGTACTTGCCAAAATGAAAATTTGGACAGAAGGGCGTTATTTATGGATGCGCACGATTGGCTCAACCGCAGTAGGTGAGTTGGTCGACTCCTCATTCTTTTATATGTTGGCTTTCTATGGCATCTGGTCAACCCATGAGGTAATTCAAGTTGCTATAGCTCAGTATGTCCTTAAGACTTCCTGGGAAGTTCTGGCTACTCCCCTGACGTATTGGGTCGTCAATTTCCTGAAGCGCAAGGAAAATGAGGATTATTACGACATCCATACGAATTTCACCCCATTTAGGCTCAAAGTCTGAATTAGACCTTTGCATCCTGAACCCGTTAAAATAACGGTCTTTGCCCCCAAATAGGGGGTATCTGTTGAATTGAATTTCAGAAAGCTAGAAACCATCCGTGTTGTCCGCATCTAATATCACCATGCAGTTTGGGGCGAAACCCCTGTTTGAAAACATTTCCGTCAAGTTCGGCGGCGGCAATCGTTATGGCCTCATTGGCGCAAACGGTTGCGGTAAATCCACCTTCATGAAAATTTTAGGTGGCGAGCTCGAGCCAACCAGCGGCAACGTCAGCCTAGATCCTGGTGTTCGTTTGGGTAAATTACGCCAAGATCAATTTGCTTATGAAGATATACGCGTACTAGATGTGGTGATGATGGGTCACGAAGAGATGTGGAAAGCTGCTGCAGAGCGTGATGCGATATACGCTAATCCCGATGCTACAGATGAAGATTACATGAAGGCTGCTGAGCTGGAAGGGAAGTACGCTGAGTACGGCGGCTATACCGCGGAAGCTAAAGCAGGTGAGTTGTTATTAGGTATCGGTATTCCAATTGAGCAACACAATGGCCCGATGAGTAACGTTGCGCCAGGCTGGAAGTTGCGCGTATTGCTAGCGCAAGCATTGTTCTCAGATCCAGACGTCCTTCTTCTGGATGAGCCAACCAATAACTTGGATATTCACTCGATTCATTGGCTCGAAGATATTCTGAATGACATTAAGAGCACCATCGTCATCATCTCCCATGATCGCCACTTCCTCAATGAAGTCTGTACGCATATGGCCGATATGGACTATGGAACTTTAAAGGTCTATCCAGGCAACTACGACTCGTATATGCTGGCATCCGTACAGGCGCGGACCCAACAACTCAGTTCAAATGTTAAAGCCAAAGAAAAAATTGCTGAATTACAGGCTTTCGTGGCCCGTTTCTCTGCGAATGCTTCTAAAGCGCGCCAAGCTACATCACGTCAACGTCAATTAGAGAAGATTGAGATTGTTGAAGTAAAGCCTTCTTCACGTCAAAACCCATTTATTCGTTTTGATACCGAGAAAAAACTGCACAACATGGCAGTAGAGTGCAATGGGTTGACTAAATCTTTTGATCGTACGATCTTTAAAAATTTCAAGCTCGGTGTTCGTGCTGGTGAAAAGATTGCCATCATTGGCCAAAATGGCGCTGGTAAAACTACTCTGCTGAATTCTATTCTTAGCAAACGTTTTGAGGGTATTGCCGTTGATAGCGGTGATGTGAAGTGGGCTGAAAATGCTAAGGTTGGTGTCATGCCTCAAGACAATACGGAGATGTTCGCTAAAGACGAATTACTCATGGACTGGATGAATTGGTGGCGCAACAGTGGAGATGATGATCAAGTCATCCGCGGCACTTTAGGTCGTTTACTTTTCTCTGGTGATGACATTGGTAAATCTGTCAAAGTTCTATCTGGTGGCGAAAAAGGCAGAATGATTTGGGGCAAATTGATGCTACAAAAATACAATGTACTTGCAATGGATGAGCCAACCAATCACATGGATATGGAATCGATTGAGAGTTTGCAGATTGCCCTTGAGAAATTCGATGGCACCTTAATTTTCGTATCCCATGACCGTGAGTTTGTATCTTCTTTGGCCAATCGCATCTTAGAAGTGAAGATGGATGGAACGGTTGTGGATTACTCTGGTACTTACGAAGAGTATTTACGTAGCCAAGCCATTACAGGCTAAGTTAAGCCGTTTATTGTTCTTTATTGGGATAGCTACATATTGCCGCTATCGGCCTGTAGCATTCAGTAGAGTAGAGGATAGAAATCCCTTTCGGAGGTTCGTTTACAGTGCGGGCCACCAAGAAACACCAAAACCACCTTCGGGTGGTTTTTTCATTTGCGTCAATAAGCCTTTAGTCTAGTATTAAAGAATTCAACGTTCAAAATTGAGGCTAACAATGAATTTTCAATTTAATAGAAGTTTTTTAATATCGGGTCTATTGATGCTGATGTTTGGGTTATTGGCTCCCCTTTACTCACCATACGCACTTGCTCAAATCGGCCTGTTACAGGCTCACGTTATTGGCGTTGTTCAGGCCCTAGTATTTTTTGCATTTGCCTGGATGTGGCCCCAATTAACCTTGCCACCTTTTTCAAAGAAGATTGCCTCTATTTCTCTTTATGTATCTCTGTGGGCTAATTGGCTTGGAGCTTTTTTTGTGGGCGTCTTTGGTGCCGCTAAGGAGCAATACATTGTTCACCAAGATTTAGTGCCGGGAGCCACAGGGTTTTGGAATTATGTAACTCTATTGCTGATTAACTTATCTATCTTGGCAGTTCTTTCAATCTTATTGATTATCGTTGGATTGCTACGGAGTGAGTGTTTAGTTAAAAAGGAAAAAGTGATTAATTTCATTTCTTTAGTGCTATTTTTAGCTGGTATTGCCATTACCTTATTTCTCACTTTTAATCCCCAATACTCAAACGGATAAATCATCATCGAGCTTGGTCCATTCCATTCTAGGCTGCTAAGAAACACCACAACAAGCTTTGGGTGGTTTTTCATTAGAGCTGTCTCATATGGGTTGGATTGGGCCACAGTCAGTAAACGGCCATGAAGAGACACTTGTAAGAAATAATATAACGCCCTTATAAGGCGTAGGTCGCACGTTCGAATCTCGCTCTTTTAGAGCAAATGACGCCTCTTCTTTGATCTAGATCAAAAAACTAGCATTCATTCATAGGCTAATACATCGCGTATTAATCACGAAGGTATAGGATAAATTGGTGAGTTTTATGAT
>CAIMPQ010000133.1 GCA_903843315.1 uncultured beta proteobacterium | reverse complement strand
CGCTGAGAGCACTTTAGCTTCGTGAGCAATACCAAATTGCTCAAGCATTTGAGCAGCGTGTTGCATCGTGTCCCAATCTGAATTGGAACCCATCACTATCCCGACGATTGGCTTCTTGCTCATGAACTTCTCCAAATGCCTTAAATACGCTTTTGTACGATATAAGGCTCTATTATCCCTGAGATGTTTTAGATGGGCGACTTAGTTAAACGGCTTAGCGCTTCACGATACTTTTCAGCGGTCTTTTCGATAACATCTGCCGGTAATTGCGGTGCGGGAGCGGTTTTAGGCCAAAGCTTGCCATCTACTATGGCAGTTTCTAACCAATCTCGTACGAATTGCTTGTCATAAGAAGGTGGATTTGAGCCTACGTAATAGGTCTCGGCAGGCCAGAAACGAGATGAATCAGCCGTCAGGATCTCATCCATCAAAACTAACTGGCCAGCATCATCCAAGCCAAACTCAAATTTGGTATCGGCAATGATGATCCCACGAGTAGCAGCGTATTCAGAAGCATCCTTATACAAACGAATGCTAACTTCCCGTATTTGATTGGCTAATTTTTCACCAATCAGTTCAATGACTTTTTCAAATGAAATATTTTCATCATGCTCACCTACCTCTGCTTTTGCAGCCGGCGTAAAAATAGGCTCAGGTAATTTTTGCGCATTTTCCAAACCCGCAGGCAATGTGATTCCACATACTTTGCCAGTTTCTTTGTAATCTTTCCAGCCACTACCCGCCAAATAACCGCGCACAACTGCTTCCACCAAAATAGGCTTTAAACGCTTAGCCACGACTGCACGGCCCCTCACTTGACTTACTTCATCTTCAGTCACCACTGTAGTCGGATCGATGCCAGTTAAATGGTTTGGAATCACAGCAGCTAACTTATCAAACCAGAAGTTGGCCATTTGATTCAGAACAATACCCTTCTCCGGAATAGGATCGCCCATCACCACATCAAATGCAGATAAACGATCAGTGGTAATCATCAATAATTTGTCATTACCCAAAGCGTAGACATCACGCACCTTACCTTTAGACAATAGAGGTAGCGACTTAATAGAGGTTGCATACAGAGCGGGCATATTTAAATCACTTCACAATCTGAGTTAGTTTGCCGCTCTTATAAAGTTCAGCCATTTTTTCCAATGGGATTGGTTTAATTTTGGATGCTTGACCAGCGGATCCAAAAGCCTGAAAGCGTGCAATGCAAACCTTCTTTGCTGCTTCACGGGCTGGCTTAAGGTAATCACGTGGATCAAATTTGCTTGGGTTTTCAATAAAGTAACGGCGAATTGCACCTGTCATAGCCAAACGAATATCGGTATCAATGTTGATCTTACGCACGCCATTTTTAATGCCCTCTTGAATTTCTTCTACGGGAACGCCATACGTTTCTTTCATATCGCCACCAAACTCACGAATCTCAGCCAACAGCTCTTGAGGGACACTTGAGGACCCATGCATCACTAAATGGGTATTGGGAATGCGCGCATGAATTTCTCTAATACGTTCAATCGCCAAAATATCGCCAGTGGGCTTTTTGGTGAATTTATATGCACCATGACTGGTACCAATTGCAATTGCTAAAGCATCGCACTGAGTTTCTTTAACAAAGTCAGCGGCTTGCTCAACATCAGTAAGCAATTCTTCACGAGTCATTTTTCCATCAGCACCGTGCCCATCTTCTTTGTCACCCTGCATAGTCTCTAATGAGCCCAGCACACCCAACTCTGCCTCAACAGTGACCCCAATGGAGTGGGAAAATTTCACCACCTCTTTAGAAACATCCACGTTGTATTCATAGCTAGCAACGGATTTGCCATCAGCTTCTAATGAGCCGTCCATCATCACACTTGTAAAACCACTCTTAATCGCAGCCATACATACCGCTGGACTTTGGCCATGGTCTTGATGCATCACGACCGGAATGTGTGGATAAGCCTCTACTGCTGCAGAAATCAAATGGCGTAAAAATGCTTCGCCCGCATATTTACGCGCACCGGCAGATGCTTGCATGATTACTGGAGAATCTGCCTCATGGGCCGCTTCCATAATCGCCGTAACTTGTTCCAAATTATTGACATTAAATGCGGGCAGGCCATAACCGTTTTCAGCAGCATGATCCAAGAGTTGTCGCAAAGATACTAAAGCCATGATGTTCTCTTAATTGATATTGATTAAATAGGTTAATAAATTACTTCACATGAATAATTTTGAGGGTATTGGTACCACCAGGTTCGCCCATAGGCTCACCCGAAGTCAATACAACGGTATCACCTTGTTTTACTGCGCCCGACTTCTTTAAGCAAGCCTCAACTTCTTGCAAGGCAGTGTCACGATCCTTGGTGTAATCAAGGCCAATTGGTGTGACATTACGATAAGTGCTTAATGCTCGCTGAGTGGCGATCTTAGAAGTAAGGGCAAAAATAGGTACATGAATGTTATGGCGGCTCATCCAAATTGCTGTAGAACCAGAATCAGTCAATGCCGCAATAGCATTTGCATTCAAATGGTGGGCAGTAAATAAGGCACCTAATGCAATCGTTTGATCAATGCGAGTAAAGGTTTGATCTAAGAAGTCGGTATCTAATTTAACGCGATTGGATTTCTCGGCCTCCACACAAATTTCCGCCATCGCTTTAATAGCTTGCACAGGGTATGCACCTGCAGCAGATTCTGCTGAGAGCATAACCGCATCAGTGCCATCTAACACTGCATTGGCAACATCGCTTACTTCAGCACGGGTAGGGACTGGAGCATTAATCATTGACTCCATCATTTGCGTGGCGGTAATAGTAAATTTATCGGCTTCAAGTGCCCATGCAATCATGCGCTTTTGTAAAGCGGGAACTGCAGCGTTACCAACTTCAATTGCTAGATCCCCACGCGCCACCATAATGCCATCGCTCTCAGCAATAATGCTTTTAAGCGCCTCGGGTTCGACCGCTTCAGCGCGCTCTACTTTGGCGATAGTTCGTACTTTTCCAACGCCATATTTAGCGCTAGCTGCGTCAGCCAGCTTGCGGGCATAAGCCATATCAGCGCCATCTTTTGGAAAGCTAATAGCCAAAAAATCAACCCCCATAGCAATCGCTGCATCTAAATCGGCAATGTCTTT
>CAIMPQ010000132.1 GCA_903843315.1 uncultured beta proteobacterium | reverse complement strand
GTCCATACCCAAGGGATTATTCACAATCGACCACTTATCCCAATGGCCTGCTCTGACCCAATGCTCGGATTCAGTAATACGTCGTGCGGTTGCCATTAACAATGCAAAACCAAAATCTGCAGTCGTATCCGTTAATACATCTGGAGTATTCGTAGCCATCACGCCAGCACTCGTCATTGCTGGTACATCAAAATTGTTATAACCCACAGAGATATTAGCGACTGCCTTTAAATTCTTTGCCTGAGCTAAGGCATTTGCATCGATGCGCTCGCTTCCTGCAACTAATGCCCCCACTACGCTGGAGAGCTCTTTCTGCAACTCTTCAGGGGTAAAGATGAGGTCGGCCTGATTGGAGCGAACCTCAAACGATTCCTCTAATTTGGCCAATGCCTCAGGGAATATCGCTCTGGCGACTAGGATTTTAGGTTTTGATGGTGTATTCATAGGGGAAACTTTACCTCAAGTAAATTGACCTTTTTGCCAGAAAAATGCGCTATTTCGGCTAAAATTGATCTTTTATAACTTAGCATCCCCAATTTAGGGGTTCTGGAAATAAAACCACCATGACTTACGTTGTTACTGAATCCTGCATCCGTTGTAAATACACTGATTGTGTTGATGTCTGCCCCGTTGACTGCTTTCGCGAAGGGCCTAACTTTTTAGTTATTGATCCTGATGAGTGCATTGACTGCGCCGTCTGCGTTCCTGAGTGCCCTGTCAATGCGATTTATGCAGAGGACGATGTGCCTAGCGACCAACAAGCCTTCATCAAACTCAATGCGGATCTCTCTCCATCTTGGACTTCGATTACCAAGTCTAAGGCTGGTCTTCCTGATGCAGATGAATGGAAAGATGTAAAAAATAAACTTGATCAGCTCATAAAGTAATTTCTTCATTCCCTTTTCGAGAATTCGTGTTGCACTCACCCATCCAAACCGACGCTGTCATTATTGGTGCCGGTCCTGTGGGTCTCTTTCAAGTCTTTGAGCTCGGTCTACTCGAAATCAAAGCACATGTCATTGATTCACTTCCCGAAATTGGTGGGCAATGTATTGAGCTGTATCCGGATAAACCGATCTACGATATTCCAGCGATCCCAGTCTGCACTGGTCGGGAACTAACCAATAACTTGCTCAAACAAATTGAACCTTTTGGTGCCCAGTTTCATCTAGGCCAAGAGGTCACTAAGCTTGAGCCACAGCCTGATGGTCGCTTTCTGATTAGCACCTCACTAGACCAACACTTTTTAAGTAAAACAGTGTTTATTGCTGCAGGGGTAGGTGCCTTCCAGCCCCGTACACTGAATCTAGATGGGATTGAAGCTTTTGACGACAAGCAGATTTTTTATCACGTCAAAAATCCCGAGCAATTTATCAACAAAAAGATTGTGATTTGTGGAGGTGGTGACTCTGCCCTAGATTGGTCACTGTATTTTGCTGACAAAGCTTCGAGTCTTACTTTAATTCATCGACGCGATGAATTTAAAGCCTCACCAAAATCGATTGCCAAGATGCGTGAACTTTGTGCAAATCACCAAATCCAATTGATGATTGGACAAATTACTGGGTATGACCTTGTACAAGATCGAATTTCACAAGTAGCGGTTACTGATATCGAGGGCAATACAAAATCTATTCCGGTAGATGATCTTTTGATCTTTTTTGGCCTCTCTCCAAAGCTAGGTCCTATTGCAGATTGGGATTTAGAAATCCAACGTAAGCAAATCGTTGTCGATACCGAAAAATTCCAAACGAGCGTCCCGGGTATTTATGCAGTGGGGGATATTAATATTTACCCAGGAAAGAAAAAACTCATTCTTTCCGGATTTCATGAGGCAGCCTTAGCAGCCTTTGCTGCAGCCCAATACCTGAACCCAGAAAAACCGATTCAACTCCAGTACACCACTACTTCGCCTAAGCTTCACAAAGTCCTTGGGGTAAAGCCTCCCACATTCGAGTAAGCTATCTCTCAATAACCTATTTTTACCAAGATTCTTATGCGCCAATATCACGATTTAATGAAAGAAGTCCTTGCCAAAGGCGTCCAAAAGTCCGATCGGACTGGCACAGGCACCATCTCTGTATTTGGCCACCAGATGCGATTTAACCTGGCTGACGGCTTCCCCATGGTCACGACCAAAAAGCTCCATCTGAAGTCCATCATT
>CAIMPQ010000131.1 GCA_903843315.1 uncultured beta proteobacterium | reverse complement strand
CCTGGTAATGAGACCTTAGCGCTATGCATTCTCGCTAACAGCGGTCCAAGCACCAAGATCGAGGCGCGCATGGTTTTAACCATCTCATACGTTGCTTCTGAACTCTTAATGACTGCGGCACTCAAAACTAAATGGCTACGATCCGCACCATCTGGAAAATTGACTGTAACGCCAATCTCTTGCAAAAGCTTGAGCATGGTCCGAACATCCTGCAAATCTGGAACATTCCGAAGCACTACTGGCTGATCTGTCAGCAAACAAGCACACAGAATTGGTAAGGCTGCATTCTTAGCGCCCGCGATGACTACCTCACCATGAAGAGGAGTACCGCCAACCATTCGTAATTTATCCATGAAACAATTCCAGTAGAAATTTTGTAATCTGATTTAAATGCTGTTGTTATGCAGCTGAGCTCTGCGCAAACTCTTCTGGTGTAAAGGCCTTAATTGATAAAGCATGCACCTCAGCCTTCATGCGATCGCCCATCGCACCATAGACCAGCTGATGACGCTGAATTAAACGCTTACCCTCAAATTCAGGACTCACAATGGTTGCAAAGAAATGTTGGCCGTCACCTTCCACTTTAATGTGGGTGCATTGAATGCCCTGCTGAATATAACTCTCAATTTGTTCTGGGGTCGGCAACATCATTTTCTCCTTTAAAACTTAATATCTGAGCTTATAGCCCTTTTGCAACAAGCGTAAAGCAATCACTGAAACCACAATAAAGAAAAAGATCACGATTGCTAAGCTATTCCAAGGCGGAATATCAGAAACTCCGAAGAAACCATAACGGAATCCATCAATCATGTAAAAAAAGGGATTGAAATGCGACACCGTCTGCCAAGCTGGTGGCAGGGAATGAATTGAGTAGAAAACACCCGACAGCATGGTAGCCGGCATGATGATGAAGTTTTGAAAGGCGGCTAACTGATCATATTTATCAGCCCAGATGCCAGCAATGAGACCAAGACTTCCTAAAATAGCGGCGCCCAAGAAGGCGAATACCAAAATCCATAAAGGATATTCCAAGGATGGCAGTGCGAACCAGGCGGTAATCAAAAATACCCCCAAACCCACAACAATGCCACGAAAGACTGCAGCCAAAATATAGGCAGAATAAAACTCAAAATGGCTTAAGGGCGCTAGCAAAACAAATACCAAGTTGCCCGTGACCTTTGACTGAATTAAAGAAGAAGAAGTATTTGCGAAGGCATTTTGCAAAACACTCATCATCACTAAGCCTGGGATCAAGAAAGCTGTGTAGCTTAGGCGCCCATATACCTCTTTACCTTCAAGCACATGTCCAAAAATCATGAGGTACAAGACCGCAGTTAGTACTGGGGCAGCTACTGTCTGAAAGGCCACTTTATAAAAACGCTTTACTTCTTTAAACAGCAAAGTAGGAAAGCCGCTGCCATATTCCAGTGGTGGTGTATTCAGTCCATGTTTCATATAGCTTCCCTGGACATAATGTTGACAAAAACCTCTTCCAAATCGGTTTTGCCTTCACCATCTTTTTTTATAGAACCATAGCGAGACAACAAATTTTCCGTGGTATCTAAAGCAACGATCTTGCCCTGCTTTAGCATCGCAATACGCTGACATAAGGCTTCGGCTTCTTCTAAGTAGTGCGTGGTTAATACAATCGTATGGCCATCCTGATTGAGTCGGCTGATAAATTGCCATAAAGACTGGCGCAACTCCACATCAACACCAGCGGTTGGTTCGTCCAAGATAATGACTGGGGGTCTGTGCACTAGCGCTTGAGCAACTAAGACACGGCGCTTCATGCCACCGGACAAGGCACGCATATTGCTATCGGCCTTTGAGGTCAGATGCAAGTTGGCCATGATCTCATCAATCCAAGAATCATTATTTCGAATCCCAAAGTAACCTGATTGAAAGCGCAGCGTTTCACGGACTGTGAAGAAGGGATCAAAAACCAACTCTTGCGGGACAACACCCAACATACGACGAGCTTCGCGAAATGATTTCTGGACGTCCGAACCCATAATTGCTGCATGACCTTGGCTGGGCCTAACAAGACCAGCCAAGATAGAAATTAAGGTAGTTTTGCCGGCACCATTTGGCCCGAGTAAGCCAAAAAATTCACCGGCCTCAATCGTTAAAGAAACATCGTCTAGAGCTTGTAGTGCTCCGTATTGTTTAGATATGTTTTTAATTGAAATCGCAGGGTGCATGCTATTACAAACCTAGCAATGCAGAAACACCGTATACACCAGCCAATACTTTTAACTTTTCTGGGGCATGCTCAATAGAAATGGATTGCCCTTCGGTCTGTAGTTTTTTCTGCCACTCTAATAAAACGGTTAGCACTGTTGAATCAAAATCTTTGAGCGAAGAACAGTCAACGATTCTTAAATTTGCCACGTTCATTAAGCCTTCTTTTTGCAACTGCAAGGCATTGACTTGATTAACTGTCTTGGGTAAAGAAAAAGGCATCTTCAAATATCTATATTAATTAGCAGGCTTAGCGGTTGCCAATTGCTTATTACGTTCTTGCAAAAACTTCACAAGACCTTCAACTCCATTTTGACTAATCTGATTGGCAAATTGATTGCGGTAAGCCTCAACTAACCAAACGCCCATGATATTCATGTCGTAGACTTTCCAACCATTGGCCGTCTTCTCTAGACGGTAATCCAGGGGAACAGGATCACCGCGACCGATCACTACGGTTTTAACAACCACTTCCTTATCATCAGGGGCGGCCCGTAGCGCTTTAAATTGAACTGTCTGATCTCGAAGCTGGCTTAAGGCTCCTGAATATGTGCGAATTAATAAATTCTTAAACTCAGTCACCAATTGCGCTTGTTGCTCAGGAGTGGCTTTTTTCCAATTGGGGCCCATCGCCATTTCAGTAGTACGACGCATATCGGTATAAGGAACAATTTTCTTTTCGACCAAATCTACGATCTTCGGAATATTGCCTTTTTGAATATCCGGATCAGCCTTTACTGAAGTCATCACGTCTGTAACAACCATTTTGATCAGCACATCCGGTGCCGTCGCTTGATCAGGTGTTTGAGCAAATACAGCACTCGAGACTAAGAGCAAACCCGTTGCCAAGTACTGAAAAAATCTGTTGTGGCTTTTCATATCCCGTTATCTCACTATCTCACTATCTCACTATTTTTAGGTTGGGGCTAATTTTAGCCCCTTCTACCCAAATGATTTATTGGTAAGGATTCTCATAAACTGGCATGAGAGGCTCTTCATCATCACGCCCCTCATTAATCTGGTATTCGCGTCTTTGAATATAGGCATCACGCATAAAGCTGTACTTATCAATTGCTGCGCCATCTAATAAATCGCCTGCTTCGTAATAGGTATTGCGGGCATTTACCACACGTAAACCGGTAATACTATTTCTTAAAGCTACATTGGGCATGATGCCAAATAGGTAGTCAGACTCTAAGTCTGCAACCGTACCAAAGGTATCCCTCACATTGCTTGGGCCAAAGAAAGGTAAGACAACATAGGGTCCAGCTGGTACGCCCCAAACACCTAAAGTTTGCCCCCAATCCTCTTTGTGTTTTTCAAGTCCGCCAGGGGTTGCCAAATCAATCAAACCGCCTAGACCCATGGTTGTATTAACTACCACTCGCATCAAGTCGTTGAAGGCGTAATCCGGCTTACCCTGTAATAAATTAAATAAGGCTGTATACAGGTCACTATAGTTACTGAAGAAGTTATAAATTCCCTCACGCACGAACTCGGGCAATATAAAGCGATATACGGCGACTGCTGGTTTCAGTAGATAAGTGTCTAGGCCTTCATTAAATTCAAAGACAGAGCGGTTAAAAGGCTCCCATGGATCATGGGGGGAAGGCTCAACTCCAGCAGGAATCGAAGCACAACCCAGTAATACGGCGGCACAGCTAAGCAAAGTCAATTGCTTTATTAGCCTTTTGAGCTTAGCTACCCACAAAATCATTTTGCTTGGCCCTTCTCTTGGCCACTATCGGCTGCTTTGTTGTAGAGAAACTGACTAATGAGATTTTCTAGAACAATGGCTGATTGAGTTTGTGTAATTTTCCCACCATCAGCCAACAAGTCATCAGAACCACCGGCCTCAAGTCCAATGTATTGCTCGCCCAATAAACCCGATGTCAAAATTTTTGCTGCGGAATCTGTCGGGAACTTATAAGACTCTTCAATTGTCATTACAACAGTTGCTTGATAGGTTTTATCGTCAAAAGAAATGTTTGCAATGCGTCCAACAACCACACCCGCACTCTTTACTGGAGCACGTGGTTTTAAGCCGCCGATGTTATCAAAGCGCGCAGAAATTTTATAAGTTGGCGCAAAGGAGACTGCATTCATATTGCCGACTTTTAATGCAAGGAATAAAGCTGCCAGCAAACCAATGGCAACAAAAATTCCTACCCAAATGTCAATTGCACTTTTTCTCATAAGAGCCCCAGTTTATTCTTTCTAATTTGAGAACATCATTGCGGTTAGCAAGAAATCTAATGCTAAAACCGATAAAGAAGAGATCACCACCGTACGGGTGGTGGCTTGTGAAACGCCCTCAGGCGTAGGCTTGGCTTCATAACCTTGATAAAGGGCAATAAACGTAACTGCTACACCGAACACCATACTTTTAATGAGGCCATTACCAATGTCTGAAAAGAGATCAACCCCACCCTGCATTTGTGACCAAAATGCACCAGAGTCCACCCCAATTAAGGGAACGCCCACAAAATAGCCGCCCATCACGCCCACTGCTGTAAAAATGGTGGCCAAAATCGGCATAGAAATAATGCCAGCCCAAAGTCTTGGTGCGATTACGCGACTAAGGGGGTCCACAGCCATCATCTCCATGGCACTTAATTGCTCGCCGGCCTTCATCAAGCCGATTTCAGCAGTTAATGAAGTTCCAGCGCGTCCTGCAAATAAAAGAGCGGTAATCACTGGGCCGAGTTCACGCGTCAATGACAAGGCAACCAAGAGCCCAAGCGCTTGCTCTGAACCATAACGGTTCAGGGTGTAATAGCCCTGCAAGCCCAATACGAAACCTACAAATAATCCGGAGACAGCGATGATGACAAATGAATGGTTGCCAACAAATAAAATTTGATCAATTACCAAGCGTGGGCGTTTCAATAAAAATCCAGATCGCAAAATTACTGCTGAAAACATCCGCGCAGCTAATCCCAGACTCATCAGATTACGACGAACAAAAAATCCAAGGTCGCCAAATAAATCAATCACTCTGTTGAAGATAGTCATTAAGCCCTTACTCCAAAATCTTCTTCCAAGCTCTGGCCTGGGTAGTGGAAAGGCACGGGACCATCTGGCGCTGCATCTAAAAACTGTCTTACAAAAGGGTCTGTGGAACAACTTAATTCTTCCGGAGTACCTTCGGCGCCAATGTGCCCATTGGCAATAAAGTAAACGTAATCTGCTATCGCAAAAGTTTCTTCCACATCATGCGTGACCAATAGGCTAGTGGCTCCCAGCGCATTATTTAAATCGCGGATCAAGCGCGCTGTAATTCCCAGGGAGATTGGATCCAAGCCTGCAAATGGCTCGTCATACATAATCAAAGGAGGGTCTAGTGCGATTGCTCTAGCAAGCGCAACTCGTCTTGCCATACCCCCAGAAATTTGTGAAGGCATCAAATCGCGTGCGCCACGCAAACCCACTGCATTTAATTTCATGAGCACTAGGGAGCGCAAAAGTTCTTCACTTAAGTCAGTATGTTCACGCAAGGGGAAAGCCACATTTTCAAAGACGCTTAAGTCGGTGAACAAGGCGCCAAACTGAAAAAGCATCCCCATGCGTCTGCGAGCGGCCATTAATTCAACGCTGCTCATCTTGCCAATATCTTGACCTTCAAATAAGACCTGGCCAGATTGAGCAGTAAATTGACCGCCGATTAAACGCAGGATGGTGGTCTTGCCGCAACCAGACCCGCCCATGACAGCAACTACCTGGCCGCGACGAAACTCCATATTAAGCCCAGACAAGATTTGTCTTTCATCTGGAGCATAAGAAAAGTTGACGTCCTTAATTGAAACAACGACGTCGCCTGCAGATTGCGTGCTTGCATCCAATGAGTTGGGCTGGCTACTATTCATATCCTCGATATTATCGAGGTAAAACAGATGACCCCATCAAATACTGGTCTACTGCCTGAGCACACTGGCGACCTTCGCGAATCGCCCAAACAACCAAAGATTGTCCGCGGCGCATATCACCTGCTGCAAAAACCTTAGAAACGTTGGTTTGATAGGCATTTTGACCATCCACAGTAGCCTTAGCATTGCCACGAGCATCTTTTTCAACGCCAAATGCATTGAGCACCTGCTGCACTGGAGACACAAAACCCATGGCCAAAAGTACTAAATCTGCTTTGATCTCAAATTCAGAGTTTGGGGCTTCAACCATTTTCCCATCTTTCCACTCCAAACGGACGCCAATGAGCTTTTCCACTTTGCCGTTTTTGCCTTCAAAACGCTTGGTACCAACCGACCAGTCCCGATCACAACCTTCTTCATGAGAAGAAGATGTACGTAACTTCGTTGGCCAATAAGGCCATACCAAAGGCTTGTTTTCAACTTCAGGTGGCTGGGGAAGCAACTCAAATTGCGTAATTTTTGTAGCCCCATGGCGATTGGAGGTACCAACACAATCTGAGCCGGTATCACCACCACCAATAACCACTACATGTTTATCGGTTGCACGAATTTCGTTTTTGAAATCGCCTGCATTCTCTTTATTCTGGGGTATCAAAAATTCCAATGCATAGTGAACACCGGATAGCTCGCGACCTGGAACAGGCAGATCACGAGGCTGCTCTGCGCCACCAGTAATCACGACAGCATCAAAATCTTTCATTAACTGCTCAGGTGAAACGGTTTTGGTGGAGTAATTTTTTACTTCGATCCCCATTGCCTCTTTACCAACAAAAACACCGGTTTCAAATTTCACGCCCTCAGCCTGCATCTGCTCGACACGGCGATCAATCAGCCACTTCTCCATTTTGAAATCAGGGATACCATAACGGAGTAAGCCACCAACACGGTCATTTTTTTCGAACACCGTCACATCATGTCCAACACGTGCTAATTGTTGGGCTGCTGCCATGCCCGCAGGACCTCCACCAACAATCGCTACTTTTTTCCCAGTCTTGGTTTTAGATGGCTGAGGCTTAACCCACCCACTCTCCCAGCCCCGATCAATAATGGCATGCTCGATGGATTTAATACCAACCGGTGCGCGATTAATACCTAAAGTACACGCAGCCTCACAAGGCGCAGGGCAAATACGGCCCGTGAACTCTGGAAAGTTATTAGTTGATTGCAGTACATCTAAAGCATTCTTCCAGTCATTATGGAAAACTAAATCGTTGAAGTCTGGAATGATGTTATTGACTGGACAACCATTACTACAGAATGGAATACCACAATCCATACAGCGCGCGCCTTGAACCTTGGCCTCTTCGTCAGTTAATGCGGCAACGAACTCTTTGTAGTGGTGAAGGCGTTTAACGGGTGCTTCGTATGTTTCATCAACGCGCTCAAACTCCATAAAACCAGTAACCTTACCCATATCTAATCCTTAGTATCTTTTCTTAATATCCGTATTAATTCAGTAGCTCAATCAGCTTAAGCGGCGATGGTTTTATTCTGAGCCTTGTCCCACAACTCACCTAAAGCACGCTTGTACTCAGTTGGCAGAACTTTCACAAAACGACTACGGGCATTTTCCCAATCAGCCAAAAGTGCTTTAGCGCGCTCTGAGCCGGTGTAGCGGAAATGACGCTCAATTAAGCTCTTCAAGATTTGCTCATCTGTTAAACGCTCGCCGCCATCTTTTACATCTACCGGGGCATGCCAAGCTGACTGCGGAATCTGGGCGATCTGCTCTGCAGACGGTAGTACCTTCTCTAGGCTAGCCATGCTGGTATTGCAACGCTTGTCAAACAAACCATCTTCGTCATACACATAGGCAATACCACCGCTCATACCTGCAGCAAAGTTACGGCCTGTAGTACCGAGCACCACAACAGTTCCACCAGTCATGTACTCACAACCGTGGTCACCAGTACCCTCAACCACAGTAGTGGCGCCAGAATTACGAACCGCAAAACGCTCGCCAGCTACTCCGTTAAAGAAGGCTTCACCAGCAATGCCGCCGTACAAGACGGTATTACCAACAATAATGTTCTTAGCGGTGTCGCCGCGGAACTCATGCGGAGCACGCACAATCACGCGGCCGCCTGATAGGCCTTTACCTACGTAGTCATTACCATCACCAACCAAGTCCAAGGTGATGCCATGCGCCAAGAAGGCGGCAAAGCTTTGACCAGCGGTACCATTTAACTGAATATGGATAGTGTCATCAGGCAAACCTGCATGACCATAACGTTGTGCAACTTCACCTGAAAGCATTGCACCAACGGTACGGTTCACGTTCTTGACTGGAACGATGAAAGAGACTTTTTCACCACGCTCAAGAGCAGGCTCGCTCTTTTCGATCAAGATATTGTCAAGTGCGCTTGCTAAACCATGATCCTGAGTGAGGACTTGGTAGCGAGGAACATCTGCTGCAACTTGAGGAGCAGCAAAGATTTTACTGAAATCCAAACCATGCACTTTCCAATTATCAATCCCTTTGCGGGTATCCAGCAAATCAACGCGACCGATCAAATCATCAAACTTGCGAATGCCCAACTGCGCCATGATTTCACGAGCTTCTTCTGCAATAAAAAAGAAGAAGTTCACGACATGCTCAGGCTTACCAGAAAACTTCTTACGCAATTCTGGGTCTTGAGTAGCAACACCTACTGGGCAGGTATTTAAATGGCACTTGCGCATCATGATGCAGCCCTCAACCACCAATGGCGCTGTTGCAAAACCGAACTCATCTGCGCCCAATAATGCGCCGATCACAACGTCACGACCGGTTTTCATTTGGCCATCGGCCTGAACACGAATACGGCTACGCAAACCATTTAGAACCAAGGTTTGCTGTGTTTCTGCCAGTCCCAATTCCCATGGCGAACCGGCATGTTTAATGGATGAGAGTGGGGATGCCCCAGTACCGCCATCGTGGCCAGCGATCACAACGTGATCTGCTTTTGCCTTAGCAACACCCGCAGCAACTGTACCTACACCCACTTCAGATACCAACTTCACAGAAATGTCTGCTTTAGGATTGACGTTCTTCAAATCATGGATCAACTGAGCAATATCTTCAATTGAATAAATATCATGATGCGGAGGAGGAGAAATCAAACCTACACCGGGTACAGAAAAACGCAGCTTACCAATGTAGTCAGATACTTTTCCGCCGGGCAATTGACCGCCCTCACCAGGCTTAGCACCCTGTGCCATCTTGATTTGGATCTGATCTGCAGAGCGTAAATATTGAGTGGTTACACCAAAACGCCCAGAAGCAACTTGCTTAATTTTGGATCGCAATGAGTCACCATCAAGCAATGGAATATTGGCTTCCACTACATCGCTACCTAAGACGCTAGCTAGAGTCTCACCCTTCTTAATGGGAATGCCTTTGAGCTCATTGACGTAACGATTTGGATCTTCGCCACCCTCGCCTGTATTGGACTTGCCACCAATGCGGTTCATCGCAATTGCTAAGGTAGCGTGCGCTTCAGTAGAGATAGAGCCCAGAGACATCGCGCCTGTTGCAAAACGTTTGACGATTTCTTTTGCTGACTCCACTTCATCCAATGGAATTGCTTTTGCTGG
>CAIMPQ010000130.1 GCA_903843315.1 uncultured beta proteobacterium | reverse complement strand
TCATAAAGCGCCAGTGATTTATCCCATTCATTTCTTTTGTTATAGGCGACGATGAGATCGAATTGGATAGAATCCATTTTATCTTCAGGTGCCCCTATGGACTTCGCATAAGCCAATGCATTTAATAATGTATTAATACCAGCGTCTACAGAGGTAAAGCGATTTGGTGCTACTGCCGAGTCTGCAACCGCCCAGCGCAGATCTGACGCCCCCGAATCATGTATTGCGCGTAGTTTTTGATCGCTGGTTGCATTCCAGCCTTGCTTGTCGATTAAATCCAAAGCAAGGTGGGGGATACCCATATCCAGCAAAATTGGGATAATTTCTTGTTGAGTTGTAGGATCTTTTGGGTGATAGCGATTGATATCTTCATAGATTAAAAGAGCGGAATAGCGATCACCCACATTCTGAAGTGCATTGGCCCTAAGTTCCCAGGCAGGCTGACTGTTTGGAAAGTCCTGCAGAAAGCGGGCGCTCCAATAGAGGGTAGCAGCCGATTCATTTTGATCTCGGGCAAGTACAACCATAGCGGATTCTATCGATTTGTTCTTGCCATGACTTTCTAAAATAACTTTCGCAATTTCTTCTGTTTTCGCAAAGGGTTGGGATTTCGCATAACAAGAAAAGATGGCCTCTTGGACGTATGGGGGAGAGCGTGTCAAATAACTGCTATTACTTAATGCAATCACTTCGGTGCAAAGCTGTGCGTTGCTAGCCACTGCTATGTAGTCTGATTTGTAGCGCTTAATTTCGGGATGGGCAAGCATAAGCGTTTTGAGGATTTTGGCCGACTCTAGGTAATGAGCGGACTTATTTAGTGCAAGGGCTTTTTGATACTCTGATTCAGCGGAGGGTGTTTGCCCATACGCGAGGTTTAGCGTTAGCAGCAAAAGCACAATAGCAGGAGAGGTAGCGTATCTAAAGCGCAATTGAGCCCTTTAGGACGGAATGATTTTGTAAACGCGATTATCACTATTGATAAAAACCTGCACAGTTCTTAACTCATGCCAATGCTCCACATCTTCCGGCAATACGCCTAACTCTATTTCAAGCTCTCTCATCTCTACCGCCGCAGGCAGAGTCTTAATAAATTGGGTGTTGTTGATCAGGCTGCTTCTGAGTGATGCAAGAAGACAAATCCAAGCAATCAACCCAAGGGCAATATAAATAAACCCAGACATCTTTCGCCAAATTGCCGACCAATTGGGTGGGGCAATAGTGGTCAGTTGAAAAATGGGGTCCGAGAGATAATCAAAGACGAGCCATAGGAGGTTATGGATAGTTAAGCCAATGATTAACCATGCTCCTACGGTAAGTACTATATCGCGCAGTCTGATCCAAATAGAAACGGCATCGGAATTAATAATGGGGGGCCAGTTGGATGGGAGAATCCTGCTCATCTGATACCTCTATCAGGACTTACCCACGTACCTTTGGTATTTGCTGGCCTCAATAAGGCTTTAGTAAATCCAACCACGCAACTACAGGTTTGAAGACACCAATACACTAATGGGTACCAAATAATCCATCCAAATGACTTGAGCGAACCTTTTTCATATTGACTATCCAGCGCTAGTCCTATTAAGGATTGCAGGAGGTAAGTGCTTGCCAAAATCACGCCCCACCAATGCGGAAGAAAATTTTGATAAATAGTTAAGACATCACCATCTAGAAATTGATTGAGATTGAGTACAGTAAACCAGATAACGATGCAAAACGCCCATATTGTGCTGACAAAAAAGTTACTCCAAATTAACAGTAGTGACCAGGTGAAGGGGTGTGATTGGAGAATGGCTTTTGTCGCACTAAGGGCTGCTTGTGAACCGCCTTCAGACCAGCGTACCCGTTGTTTCCAAAGTCCGCTGAGCGTCTCTGGCATTAAGATCCAGCACAAGGCATGGGGCTCGAAACCTACAGCCCACCCTTTTGCCTCCACCCTGAGCGTCAGGTCTACATCATCGGTCATTGCTGATGGTGCCCACAAGCCGGCTTCCATTACTGCCAGTTTTCTGAAGGCGCATACCACTCCGGAAACGGTAAAGAGTGTTCCATATAAAGATTGAGTACGCTTAATCATGCCAACAATGGAAGAAAACTCCCCAACCTGTAATTTACCTAATAGGCTTGATCGATTACGAATGCGGGGATTCCCGCTGACTCCACCTAATCTATCGTTTGTTAAAAATCTAAACACGAGCCAATGAATTGCATGGGGGTCGAGTAAGGCATCACCATCGATGCATACCAATAAATCCCCACGAGCCATAAACAATCCAGCGTTTAAGGCAGTGGACTTGCCTTGATTTTCAACTAGATGGGCAACGCGTAGTTTGGGATATTGATGAACTAGCTCATCTAATATTTTTCCCGTGTTATCCCTTGAGCCGTCATTGATTGCAATGACTTCAAAATTGGAGTATTTGGATTTCATGAGCACTGCCATGGTTTCGTATAACTGTTCTGCTTCGTTAAAGCAGGGCAGTAAGACTGTAACTAATGGCGTGTCTGGCAGGGCAGGTGGTGAGGTGTATTTTGGTAGATGCCGTTCTCTGATAAACCAATACAGCAAAGAGCCAGCAATCCAATACCAAGACATTACAAAGGGATAACCAAAGCAAAACCTGGCCATCCACTCCAGCACGTGCGGTGTAAATATTGAATGGAATAGACTCATAGGTGTTTACTTGACCAGCTTTATTATTTTCATATTGTTTTTGAGGTCATAAAATCAGCAGTAAAATCAATAACTTATTAATAATGTGTATAAGATTTATATCTATAATTTATATTCTATATTTGCAGTCATTATTAGCCTTGGGGATAATAGCTTGAATAATATTTGTCAGTTATAGACCTGTAGAGTCTGTGGGTATTGTTCGGTATGCACTAATATGGAGCTTAATTTCCATGTACTTGAGCTAAAGGAAAACACTAAACGCATGAAAGAACGGACTGCAGGTTTGCGTAGGCAGGTTTCATTCATAGTTGAAATCATCTTTGCTCTATTGTTGGTTTTCAATGGCGTCATACTCCTTCTCAATCTCTTTGGCTTATTTACATTCCAACAGTCGTTTCCTGGCTTTTCTAGCATTGACTCTCTTTTAAGTTGGACAGCTAAAGAATGGCGTTACTTGATCGAGAGCATCTATGCAATGGTGGTTTCCCATCTCGCTGCAGTTGTCATGATTTGTCTGGGTATCGTGATTGCTGGTGCAGCGATTCACACCAAAAAGTCCCTGTAGCCCTCTAGTTCGAGCTAGCACTAAGCAATTTAGAATGATTCCCATGCTAGATAAGCTTTCTTCGAGCAAGGTTTATATTTCCCTCACACGTCTTAGGGCCACTATTCTCATTGGTATATACATTGACTATTCTGAGTGAGTGCCATTTTTTTATGTCTGATGGCGGATAACCAAAGTACAGGGCAAGCTCCTCTATTCCTACATCTAAGTGGTGTGCCCGGTGATAACGAGAGTGTTTAATAATTCGCCTTCGAATATAGCTCAGTGATGCAATCCATAAAATGAAGCCAGATGCGATATATATAAATTGAGCTAAACGCCTCCAAATTTCTGTCTGGGTTGGAATTTGATCTCGTGTAAATTGGAAAAATGGACTTGAAAGCTGCTCATAGATCAGCCAAAAAAAGTCATGCATCACAATAATTAGTAATAGCCAGGCTAGGAATGTAATGAGGACATCTCTCATTCTTATCAATAGCGGTAGAGAAGTGGAATTAATAATCGGAGGCCACGGAATTAATTTATTTATAGGGATCATCTAATGCCTCGATCCGGGCTAATCCATTTGCCTTTGATATTTTCTGGTCTAAAAATTGCTTTAGTAAAACCAACAATGCAACTACATGTCTGAATGCACCAATATGCAAGTGGATACCAAATAAGCCAACCGAAATATTTTAAAACTCCCTTTTCATAGCGGCTATCTAACCATAAGCCAATAGCAGATTGAAGGAGGTAGGTGCAGGCTAATATTTCTCCCCACCATTGCGGCAGAAAATTTCTATAGATATCGTAAGGACCATCATTTATTATTTCGATAATATTTATCAGTGAAAACCAAATCACGATGCAAAAAGCCCAAATCGTGCTGATAACAAAGTTGGCCCATATCAATATTAGGTAATAGGCATTAGATTGAAAAATAGCTCGCGTTACGCTAAGAGTAGCTTGAGCCCCGCCTTCAGACCAGCGAACCCGTTGTTTCCATAAGCCTTTCAATGTCTCCGGCATGAGGATCCAGCAGAGAGCGTTGGGTTCAAAACTTGCTCCCCAACCTTTTAATTGGATTCGTAGAGTTAGATCAACATCATCTGTCATTGCCTCTGGGGTCCATAGGCCAGCCTCCATGACAGCTAATTTTCTAAAGCCACAAATTACGCCTGAGACTGTAAATAACCCCCCATAAATTGATTGTGTCCGCTTAATCATTCCCACAATGGAAGAGATTTCTCCCACCTGAATTTTTCCTAAGATACTTGAGCGGTTTCTAATGCGTGGGTTGCCAGTAATTGCGCCTAATTTTCCATTAGATATAAAGCGGTGCACAATCCAGGTGATTGCATGCGGATCAATCAGCGCATCCCCATCAATGCAGACCAATAGATTCCCTTTTGCTAGTAAAAGACCAGTATTGAGGGCAGTGGATTTTCCTTGATTTTCAATTAAGTGGGCAACACGAAGCTTTGGGTATTCTTTGCTTAGTAGATCTAAAATTTTCCCAGTGTCATCACTAGAGCCATCATCCACTGCAATGACCTCAAAGTTTGGGTAGTGCGATTGCATTAATGCTTCTATTGTTTCATGCAGATGATCAGATTCATTAAAGCAGGGTAGGACTACAGAAACAAACGGGATGAATGGGAGTGTTGGTGGATGGCTAAAATGTGGCTGATTTCTCTCTCTAATCACCCAATAGAGAAGTGAACCAGTGATCCAGTACCAAGACATAATAAATGGATAGCCAAAACAGAATTCAGCCAAATAATCTATTGCTAATGTAGAAGTTTGGCTACCGTCGATCATGGTTGCTAAAGTTCATGAAATTTGGATAAAGTGTACAAGACACAAATCTGTTATTCATTCCTGAATATCCGATTCATGGAGCTTAAATTGATTTCCTCCAGATCTCTTAGCTTGATACATGGCGGTGTCTGCCTCTGAAATCAGTTGCTCTTGAGATGCTCGGCCATCTTGAAATAGAGTGATGCCAATACTGACAGAAGTTCTATCTTTTATAGTTTCAGATGACTTACCCATTTTTTTTGTAAGATCTACCAAATAATTTGTCATCGATAGACTTTTGCATAACTTCTCTGCAATCTTTTTTACTTCCATGCCGGCCTTAGTTTGGTCTTCGGCTAGCTCACTGAGAATAATGGCGAACTCATCACCACCAATCCGTGCTACGGTATCCGTTTCTCGAACGCAACCCTTTATCCTCCTTGCTGTATCAATGAGTTTTAAATCGCCTAATTGATGACCATAGCTGTCATTAATTTCCTTGAAATGATCTAAGTCAATAATGAGTAAGGCGTTAAAATGTTGGCTACGTTGCACTCTTAATAACTTGTGATTTAAGCGGTCTTCAAAGAGTCGGCGGTTAACTAACTTAGTCAAGGGATCATAAAACGCTAACTCTTTAATTTCATCCTGGGCTAATTTGGATTCAGTAACATCCAAATTTGTTCCGATCATCCGAATAGCAACTTCCAAATCATCCTTCATTACCACTGCGCTACCATGAATATGACAAATTGACTGGTCTGGTCTAATAATCCTAAATTCAGCATTAAACTCTCCAGTATTAATAGCTTTGGAGATTGCTTCATCAATTATTTTGCGATCTTCTGGATGAACCAGTGCGTACCAGGCATCATAAGTGCCTGCGAAATCCTCCTTTTCAATCCCATACAGCACATGCATTTGGTGATCCCAGCTCAAGCAGTTATTTTTCATGTCCCAATCCCAGATTCCAATGCCTCCAGCTTTAGCGGCTAGCGCCATGCGTCTTTCACTTTCTAAAAGGGCTTGCTCGGCAACTTTGCGCTCGGTAATGTTGTGTTGGATAGCGACCCAATGGGAGTACCTCCCACTTTCATTCGCCACAGGAAAGATATTGAGCTCTTGCCAAAATTCTTCACCATTTTTTTTATAGTTCAGCACTTCTTCGCGAATAGGCTGCCACTTCTGTAAAGCCGAACGGATCCTCCCAAGCGTGGTTTGGTCTGTCTTAGGCCCTTGCAAGATTCTGGGAGTTTTTCCAATCGCTTCTTGTTCAGTAAAGCCAGTTGCTTTAACAAAAGCTTTGTTTACATAAATAATCCGGGGCCCTGGCTGATCAATCGGCATCGCCTCACTAACAACGATAATGTCATTCGAGTTCTCAATTATGCGATTAGCAAGACCTAGAGCTTCTATTAATTGGGTATAAGACGCGACGCCCTCTGAACGCATATCCATTAGCTAACCCTAATTAATTTAAGAAATTGCATAAGTTCTATTTTTTATTAGAATTACCCACTAAAGAGCACGTCTCGCGTGTATCAAATGGGATTCTTGCACCAGTCTTGTGGATTGGTGTTATTAGCAGAAAATGCTTATAGGATGAATTCCTCTGATTCTTTATTAGAAGGCAGCGATGACCGACGGAATCCAAAAGATCTATTACAAGATAGTGGTCCTTGAAACCAAGGTGAGCGGTTTGCGCCAGGGCTACTCCCATGCCCATACAGCCTTTATTTCATTGCTGTAAGATTCATAGGGTACACAGTATTTTGATTAGCGCCTTACCTTAACTGGAATACTCTGATTGATGAAAAAGTTTGATTTCACTGCGATTCTATTTGGTCTGATACTTTCGGCGATTGCTTTGTATTTCATGCTCAGATCTTCACCCAGTCAGGGTGCTCCGAGTTCTTCCATTCAGACAGTGCAAATCGGGAATCTTGCTTGGGATCAAACGGAAGTGACGATTGCAGATGTCAACGGTTTTGCTAATGCAACCGGCTTTACGAGTCAGGCTGAAAAAAATGGCGGGGGCCTTTCTTATGAAGCGGGCTTTGTGCAAAAGAAAGGGTGGACC
>CAIMPQ010000129.1 GCA_903843315.1 uncultured beta proteobacterium | reverse complement strand
GAGCTGCAGTTGGAGCTGCAGTTGGAGCTGATGCTGTTGTAGCCGTTGATGTAGATGCAGTACTGGCTTCTATCTCAGCAATCAAAGTGCCCTTGCTCACCTTATCGCCTAACTTGACGGCAATACTAGTCACAGTTCCTGCCGCATCTGAGGGAATTTCCATTGTTGCTTTATCAGACTCGAGCACCAATAAGGCTTGCTCTTTTTCAATCACATCTCCGACTTTGACTAGAACTTCAATCACCGGTACGTCGGAGTAATCGCCAATATCTGGAACGAGGATCGTTTGCTTAACCATAGACCCTCCTTACAGACTAGCGCGACGGAAGTCGGCTAAGAGTTGGGCAATGTAGACATTGAAACGCGTAGCTAATGCACCATCAATGACGCGATGATCTGCGGATAGTGATAGCGGGCACAGGAGGCGCGGAACAAATTGCTTGCCATCCCACACAGGTTTCATCGCAGCCTTGCTTACACCCAATATGGCTACCTCTGGGGCATTAACGATCGGTGAGAAATACGTACCGCCGATGCCACCTAAAGAAGAAATCGTAAAGCTAGCGCCTTGCATTTGGTCTGGCTTTAATTTGCCATCACGTGCAAGCGCTGCCAAATCGGAAGTTTCTTTAGCAAGCTCAAAGATGCCTTTCTTATCTACATCTTTAATAACTGGCACTACTAAACCTGTCGGAGTGTCAGCTGCAAAACCAATATTGAAGTACTTCTTAAGAATTAAATCATCACCATCAAGTGAGCTGTTGAACTCGGGGTATTTTTTCAGAGCAGCTACCGCCGCCTTCATTAAGAAAGCGAGCATCGTAATCTTGACACCCTTCTTTTCATTTTCTTTATTAGTCAATACACGGAAGGCTTCTAAATCCGTAATGTCTGCATCTTCGTGATACGTCACTGCTGGGATCATGACCCAGTTACGACCCAAGTTGGCTGCAGTGAGTTTCTTAATCCGATTTAATGGCTGACGCTCAATTTCACCAAATTTCGTGAAATCCACTTTCGGCCAAGGAATCAAATTCAGGCCACCCAAGCTTCCACCGCTGGATGCATTGGCAGGATTTCCTGCGCCTCCACTCATAGCCGCTTTCACAAACGCTTGAACATCTTCTTGAGTAATGCGGCCTTTATGTCCAGACCCCTTCACTTGCGTAATGGTTACGCCAAGCTCACGAGCAAATTTACGCACGGATGGACTTGCATGACTTACTGCAGAATCTACTGGTGGTGGTGTATTACTAATGGGGGGTGGTGCTGGTGCACGCGCAATCGGAGGCTCAACAGCGGCAGGCTTGGCTGCAGCAGGAGCGGCCACTGCCGCAGGAGCTGGAGTGGATACAGAGGAGCCCCCTTCTAGAATCACCACCACAGAACCTTGAGAAAGGCTATCGCCAATTTTCACTTTAACTTCCTTCACAACACCGGAGTGTGATGAAGGAACGTCCATAGTGGCTTTATCCGATTCGAGAACAACAATAGATTGTTCTTTTTCTACTTTGTCGCCAACTTTCACTAATACTTCAATTACCGGTACATCTTTGTAATCACCAATATCAGGGACTTTGATTTCAATCGGAGCGCCTGCACTAGCAGGTGCCGCTGGAGCCACTACTGCAGCAGGACTTGCCTGGGCAGGGGCAACTGCACTAGCAGCGCCCTCTTCCAAGGTAATTACGACAGAACCCTCAGAAAGGCTGTCTCCAATTTTCACTTTGACTTCCTTTACAACCCCGGAGTGTGATGAAGGAACGTCCATAGTAGCTTTATCCGATTCGAGAACAACAATAGATTGTTCTTTCTCAACCTGATCACCAGCTTTCACCAAGACTTCGATCACTGGTACATCTTTGTAATCACCAATATCTGGGACTTTGATTTCGATTATTTGACTCATATTATTTATCTCTTATCAAACCGTCATTGGGTTTGGTTTAGTGGTATCGATGTTGTATTTCTTGATTGCTTCAGCGAGCTTTTGGCGATCAAGCTGACCTGCATCAACCAAAGATCTCAAGGCAGTGAGGACAACCCAGCGGCGATCTACTTCGAAGAAGTCACGGAGCTTTTCACGAGTATCAGAGCGACCAAAACCATCGGTACCCAATACCTCATAGCGGCGACCCATATGCTGAATAGCAGGACGAATCTGCTCAGCAAACAGGCGGACATAATCAGTAGCAGCAATTACCGGGCCAGAGGTATCTTTTAAGCATTTCTCTACATGAGATAAAGCTGGCGTTGCACTTGGGTTCAACAGATTGCTACGGTGAACCGCAGTCCAGTCACGGCCTAGCTCAGTGAAACTTGGGCAACCCCATAAATCAGAGGCGACACCCCAATCTTTATGCAAGATTTCTGCTGCTTCAATGACTTCGCGGAAGATGGTTCCAGAACCTAAAAGTTGCACACGCAACTTCGCATTCGCATCACCTACCGACTTCAGCTTGTACATACCCTTGATGATGTCTTTTTCTGCGCCCTTTGGCATTGCAGGATGAGCATAGTTCTCATTCATTAATGTGACGTAGTAATACACATCTTCTTGCACTTCTAACATACGACGCATACCATCCTGAATCACTACTGCCAATTCAAATGAGAATGTCGGGTCATAGCTGATGCAGTTTGGAACCGCGCCACTCCACAGATGACTATGGCCATCTTCGTGTTGTAGACCTTCACCGTTCAAGGTTGTTCTACCAGCTGTACCACCCAATAGGAAGCCGCGGCTACGCATATCTCCTGCCGCCCAAGCTAAGTCGCCAATACGCTGGAAGCCGAACATCGAGTAGAAGATATAGAAAGGCAACATGGGAACGCCATGCGTAGAGTAAGAAGTAGCAGCCGCGATCCAATCGCACATACCACCAGCTTCGTTAATGCCCTCCTGCAGAATCTGGCCTGTTTTATCTTCTTTATAGAACATCAATTGATCATGATCTTCAGGGGTATAGAGCTGACCCAGTTGATTCCAGATACCTAATTGACGGAACATACCCTCCATACCAAAGGTACGAGATTCATCCGGAACAATCGGCACAACACGCTTACCTAAGACCTTGTCACGTACAACGGTGTTGAGTATGCGTACAAAAGCCATCGTCGTAGAAATCTCACGCCCTTCAGCAGTTGCTTCTAGCAAGGGAGTGAATACATCCAAGGCAGGAACCGGCAAGCTTTCTGCCTTCGTGCGGCGTTGAGGCAAATAACCACCCAACTCCTGACGTCGTGCCTTCATGTATTCCAGCTCAGGGCTGCCATCAGCAAACTTCACTAAAGGCATGTCATCTAGCTGTTCATCTTTGACAGGAATCTCAAAGCGATCCCGGAAGCGACGCACATCATCATCATTCATCTTCTTCGCTTGGTGAGCAATATTCATCGCCTCACCAGATCCGCCCATCCCATAACCTTTAATAGTGTGGGCCAGAATCACAGTTGGCTGCTCTTGATGGTTTACGGCTGCATGGAATGCGGCATACACCTTATGGGGATCATGACCACCACGATTCAGCTGCCAGATCTCATCGTCGCTCCAGTCATTCACTAATGCTCTGAGCTCTGGTGTATTAAATACGATTTCACGGACATAAGCACCATTCTTCGACTTCATGGTTTGATATTGCCCGTCCACGATTTCACCAAGACGTTGCATCAAGATGCCTTTTTTGTCGCGAGCAAATAAAGCATCCCACTGACCGCCCCACACTACTTTGATGACATTCCAACCAGCACCACGGAACTCACTCTCTAACTCTTGAATAATTTTTCCGTTACCACGCACCGGACCATCTAAGCGCTGCAAGTTACAGTTCACTACGAAAATCAGGTTATCTAATTTTTCACGGCCAGCCATACCAATGGCACCCAAAGACTCAGGCTCATCAGTTTCACCGTCACCCAAGAATGCCCAGACTTTACGACCTTCATTTTTAATAAAGCCGCGGTCTTGCATGTAACGCATAAAGCGCGCCTGATAAATCGCCATGATCGGCCCTAAGCCCATGGATACGGTTGGAAACTGCCAGAAATCTGGCATCAGCCATGGGTGTGGATAGCTTGATATCCCTTTACCACCAACCTCTTGGCGGAAGTTATCTAGTTGATCACCTGATAAGCGACCCAGCATGTAAGCACGTGCATATACTCCTGGAGCAGAGTGACCTTGAACAAAAATTAGGTCACCACCATGCTCTGGTGACGGTGCATGCCAGAAGTGATTGAAGCCGACGTCATACAAAGTTGCGGCAGACTGGAATGAAGATATATGTCCACCAACGTTGGTGTCTTTATTGGCACGCAATACCATGGCCATTGCATTCCAACGCGTGTAAGAACGAATACGATGCTCTACATTTTGATCACCGGGTAAACGTGCTTGGTTCTCAACTGGAATCGTATTAATGTAAGGAGTCTCTGCGTGGAAAGGTTGGACTACTCCATTTACCCGTGCATGAGAAATTTGTTGATCGATTAAGTAGGCAGCTCTTTCAGCACCCTCATTACGAATGACGCCATCTAGGGCTTGCAACCACTCTTGGGTCTCGCCAGGATCTGCATCAAGGGGATTCTGTTTACCTAAAATTTGTTCTGGAACCGCCGCCATAACTTGTCTCCAATATGTAAATCATTATTAGTAATTAACTCTATAGGTAATATTCTAGGAAGGTATATGGGTGTAAACAAGCAATTTTCCACATAATGATAGTATTTCTCATAATGTGGTATTTTATTGCGATGCAAGATTTACTGAGGATGGGCGCCTAAAATGGGATTTCTACGCTTTAATAAGGCAAAATGACCCTCATTCATGAAATTTTCGGCTTTATTTAGCTTACTCCTCAGTCCATTTAAATGGCTCCGAAAAATACGGGGATTTAGACTCGTATACACGCCCCTGTTAGCAATCGTTCTTTTCACATCCGTGATGGGGGTCATCTTAGGCACACTCCATTTGCAGGAAAAGACCCAACAGGAGTCTGCTCTATTTAGAGAGCTGTCATTTGCAAAGCAGCGCATTCAATTGCGCTTTGCTAATAATCTAGATGCGCTTACAACGATTAACCGTGAAATCGCTGCGAGTGAAGATCAAATCAAGTTAAAACAAATCGCATATGAGCAGGCTAATGACCTCGTTCGGAATAATCATGAAATTATCAAAATTATTTCGTTAAATGAAAAAATCCAATACCTGTGGACAGCGCCACTAAGTAACGCCAAAGCAGACTCCAGTCGGAAAAATCTAAATGATCAACTCACCAATGAAGGGCTTGCGAGCACTGTTGAATTAAGTCGTGTTACAAGTCGTGCAGCATTTAGTCAGTTCATTTCCTTAAATTCCTTAGATGATGATCCGCTAGCGAATGAAAGAAAGGTCGTCTTTTGGCAAGTAGTACCCAATTTCGTTGGGGGAGAAATCGTGGGTTATTTGGCCGCCTTGTATACCGCCCAAGGAGTTTTGGAGGTTGTGCCAGCAGAGCTCAAAGCCCATTACCGCTTCACGTTATTAGCTGACAATGAAAAGGTGCTGGCCATGTCTTCGGATCGTGGCATACCTAAACGCGCCTTTAGTAATCAAACTAGCCTAGATATTGGTGTACTTAGCCCAAACCTCACATTACGTATTGATACATACCCGCCCCCAACTAACCTCACATTCCGCATGTTAATTGGGGTGGTGATTGGTTTATGTGCTTTCGTCATCTGGAGCTTGTGGTCTGTTTTAAAACAAATGCAAGTGCGTCAAGAAGCAGAGGCCAATCTGCGTACTGAAACCAGCTTTAGAAGTGCCATGGAGAATTCCACGCCTATTGGGATTCGGGCACATGACATGCAAAAACGCATTACTTATGTGAACCGGGCATTTTGCGAGATGACCGGCTGGTCAGCAAAAGAGCTGGTTGGCCTAACACCTCCTTTCCCGTTCTGGCCCGATGCCAGACGCGAGGAGCTAGCTGAGAAAATGAATCGTGCCTTGAAGTCAGAAGTGATATCTAAAACGGGAATTGAAGGGGTCATTCTGCGCCGCGATGGCTCACAGATTCAAACTCGTACCTTCATTGCCCCACTCATTAATGAAAAAGGTAAGCAAACGGGTTGGGTTACCTCATTAATTGATATCTCAGAACCGAAAAAAATTCGGGAGGAATTAGCTGCCTCCCAAGAACGCTTTATTACTGTGCTCGAAGGATTGGATGCCGCAGTATCCGTGGTCGACCTTGAAACTGATGCGCTATTGTTTGCCAACCGTTTTTATCGCGAGAATTTTGGTGACGATTCAAAAGGCCATTTCAAATTAGCTGGGGACAGCAATAACCTTGAGACCCTGCACGATCTCGCCGAAGACCTACAGGATTCGCCACCTGGCATCCCTACTCCGTTCTTGTATCAAGAGTCTGAATCTGAAGAAATCCAATTAGAAGACGGTAATAAGTGGTATGAGGTGCGACGTCGATTCATACCCTGGGTTGATGGCCATCTGGCGCAATTGTTAATTGCAACCGATATCACCATGCGTAAAGAGGCTGATGAATTGTCCCGCCAACAAGAAGAGCGCATGCAATTTACGAGTCGCTTAACGACGATGGGTGAAATGGCATCGTCGCTCGCTCATGAATTAAATCAGCCTCTCTCGGCAATCTCCAATTACTGCATGGGGGTTGCTAAACGCCTAGATGGTCATATTGATCCCGCTCTCAATAAAGAAATTCTCCCAGCCCTGGAAAAAGCATCTGAGCAAGCCCATCGAGCTGCCACCATCATTCAACGGATTAGGGGATTTGTGAAACGGAGTGAGCCGCAACGCAAGTCTGTGAGCATCACTGAAATCATTAACGATGCCGTAGGTCTTGTTGAAATTGAGGCCCATCGTCATCGCTTAAGTATCACCTCCGATCTCGCAGAAAATCTTCCTGAGATCAACATAGACCCTGTTCTTATTTTGCAAGTTTTGGTCAATTTACTGAAAAATGCCCTCGATAGTGTGCGAGAAGCCTACCCCCTTTCTTCACGTTGGTCGGCCCCTCCCGTCAAAATTAGTGCAGATCTGGATACGAGCACCTTCCCGGCCATGCTCCGGATTCGGGTAACGGATGCTGGGGGAGGTATTCCAGTTGCCGTAATTGAGCGTATGTTTGAGCCGTTTTTCAGCACCAAATCCGATGGCATGGGCATGGGCCTCAATATTTGCCGTTCCGTAATCGAATCCCACCATGGCAGACTATGGGCTTCCAATATCATGGACTCAGAACAGACCAAACTGACTGGCTGCACCTTTACAATACTCTTACCCCTAGAATCCCCGGATTCCAAGGCAAGAGTTGAATAGCGGTATTTTTGGATCACCTAATGAGATTGAATATGAGCTTAAGCCCTGCTACAAAACCTAATCAAGCCGAAGTTATTTACGTCGTTGATGACGACGAGGCGGTTCGTGATTCCCTCACTTGGCTTTTAGAAAGCAATGGCTACGTTGTTCGCTGCCATGCAAGCGCGGAACGCTTCTTACAATCTTTACAGAGCACAGATAAAACAACTATCTCTTGCGCGATCTTGGATGTACGTATGCCAGGTATGTCAGGTCTAGAATTACAAGAGCGCTTAATTAGTGAAAACTTTCCTATGCCAGTGGCATTCATTACTGGTCATGGTGATGTCTCCATGGCAGTCTCCACAATGAAACGTGGCGCAGTCGATTTTATTGAGAAGCCTTTTAAAGAAAATGACCTGTGCAGCTTAGTCGATCGCATGTTTGCTAAAGCGCGTGTTGATTACTCTCAAGCTAGCCAAAGAAAAATTACCCAAAGTTTGCTGAGCAAACTCACTGGTCGTGAGCGTCAAGTATTGGAAAGAATTGTTGCCGGTCGTCTGAATAAGCAAATTGCTGACGATCTTGGTATTTCTATTAAGACAGTCGAAGCCCACCGTGCCAACATTATGGAAAAGCTCAACGTCAATACCGTAGCTGATCTGCTCCGCCTGGCCTTATCAGATCCTCAGCCTAATTAACCCGCAGTTAATCCAATCAATACACTTGCAATGCCTGCCCAACTACTTGACGGTAACGCGCTCTCAAAAAAACTTCGTGCTGAAATAGCAGCCCGAGGTGCGATTGTTACTGCCAAGGGAGTGAGGCCTGGTCTAGCAGTCATCGTGGTTGGTGAAAATCCTGCTAGTCAAGTGTATGTCCGCAATAAAGTCAAAGCGTGTGAAGAGGTTGGTTTTCATTCTGTACTAGAGCGCTACTCTGCTGAACTGGGCGAAGAAGAGTTGCTGGCCCGTATTGCCACCCTCAATGCCGATCCATCGATCCATGGCATTTTGGTACAACTCCCGTTGCCAGAACATATTGCCTCTGAGCGCGTACTTGAAGCCATCGCTCCTGAAAAAGATGTTGATGGCTTCCACGTTGCCAATGCTGGTGCCTTGATGGTTGGCCAACCCGAATTCAAGCCTTGTACGCCTTATGGCTGCATGAAGATTCTGGAAAGTATTGATTACCCCATTCGAGGTGCACGCGCAGTGATTGTTGGTGCCTCTAATATTGTGGGCAAGCCAATGGCGATGCTTCTGCTACAGGCAGGCGCAACGGTCACTATATGTAATAGTAAGACCCGTGATTTAGCCCATCACACCAAAGATGCGGACATTTTGGTAGTGGCCACTGGCAAACCCAAGATGATTTCTGGCGACATGGTGAAAAATGGCGCAGTAGTCATTGACGTTGGTATCAATCGCATGCCTGACGGCAAGCTTTGTGGTGATGTGGATTTTGATGCCGCCAAATATATTGCCGGCTGGATTACCCCTGTCCCTGGTGGCGTAGGCCCCATGACAATAACCATGCTGCTCATGAATACTTTAGAGGCCGCGGAAAAAGCAGCTAAGCCTTAGATCCATTAAGCTAGAGGGTATGACTACATCCCTCTTTGTCTTACCCCCTGCACTTCAAAATAACCCTCTACTGACTTTTGGTCGTGGCATTGCTGCTTACTCAGAAGTGAAGCCGGAGCATATTTCTCCTGCGATTGAGTTCTTACTAAAGCACGCGCAAGACGCTGTGGATATTGCCACCAGTCCCAACACTCCTTCAAGCTGGGATAAGCTTGCTGAACCTTTAGAAGATGTAACCGAGTCCCTTGGTAGATCTTGGGGTGTCATCTCTCACCTCAATAGCGTAGCAGATACGCCAGAGTTGCGTGCTGCCTATGGAGAGATGCTTCCTGGAGTCACTGCGTTCTTTTCCGGACTTGGGCAAAACTTAGCGCTCTATCAAAAGTTTAAAGAACTGAAGAATAGTGCTGAGTTTGGAAAGTTGAATCGTGCACAGCAAAAAGTCGTTGAAAACTCCCTACGAGATTTTCGTTTGGGTGGCGCCGAATTAAGTGACGCTGACAAGCCTCGCTTTGCACAAATTCAGGATGAGCAAGCGACATTGGGTAAGGCATTTTCAGATCATGTCTTAGATGCTACCGATGGATTTGTTCACCTAATTACGAATGAATCTGAGCTAGTGGGCTTGCCAGAAGATGCTTTAGCTGCAGCGGCAGACACTGCCAAGCAGAAAGGCCTAGAAGGTTGGGCATTTACCCTGCACTTCCCCTCTTACTACCCAGTAATGCAATATTCTGAAAATCGCGCCTTGCGCCGCTTGATGTATGAAGCCTACGTCACGCGCTCTTCAGAATTAGCACCACAATACGCCAAAGGAAATATTGCCTGGGATAACACCCAAAATATGTTGGATCAATTACGACTACGCGACGAAGAGGCACGCATGCTGGGCTTTGCTAATTTTGCAGCCTTAAGCTTAGCTCCCAAAATGGCTAATAACGTAGAGGAGGTAGATGGCTTCTTGAGTCATTTTGCAATTAAAGCGAAACCATTTGCTAAAAAGGATTGGATAGAGCTCTGCGCGTTTGGAAAATCTAATCTAGGACTTGCAGATGGCTTAGAACCCTGGGATGTTCCGTTTGTCTCTGAAAGACTCAAACAAGAGCGCTATTCATTTTCAGAAAATGAACTCAAGCAGTACTTTCCTTTACCCAAAGTATTGGATGGCTTATTTCAAGTGATTCAGACACTGTTTGGTGTCAAGATTGCAGCTGCCGATTTGCCAACCTGGCATGCTGATGTGCAATCATTTTCAGTCAGTAATGCCAAAGGGAATATCGTGGCGTATTTTTATTTAGACCCTTATGCCCGCCCTGGTAAGCGTGGTGGGGCTTGGATGGATGATGCCCGCGGTCGTAGAGTGCTTTCCAATGGTGAGATCCAGGTGCCAGTGGCCTATCTGGTTTGCAACTTTGCGCCGCCAGTAAAAGTAGATGGCATATTGCGTCAACCCACCATTACTCATGATGATGTCATCACTCTCTTCCATGAAAGTGGTCATGGCTTACATCACCTCCTCACACAAGTAGGCGCTTTAGGTGTCTCAGGCATCAATGGTGTTGAATGGGACGCCGTGGAATTGCCAAGTCAATTTATGGAAAACTTCTGTTGGGAATGGGAGGTACTCGAGAAAATGACTGACCATGTGGAAACAGGGAAACCTTTACCGCGTGAGTTATTTGAAAAAATTCTTGCTGCCAAGAATTTCCAAAATGGCTATATGACATTACGCCAAATTGTAATGTCATTAACAGATTGGAGATTGCACTCCAACTTTGATGCAAACAATGCCAAGGGTCATGCCGTATTGGATGTTTCCCGAGAAATTGCGGATGAATTTAATGTTATCCACCAGCCTGAGATCTCTCGTTGGATTAATACCTTTAGCCATATCTTTGCTGGTGGCTATGCAGCTGGTTATTACAGTTACAAATGGGCAGAGGTTCTCTCTGCTGATGCTTACTCCGCATTTGAAGAGGCCGCAAAGCTGACTGGTAGCGTGCTAGATGCCAAAACGGGAACCCGTTACCGTGAAGAGATTCTAGAAGTCGGAGGCAGTCGTCCTGCAGCGGAGTCCTTCAAAGCCTTCCGTGGAAGAGAGCCTAGTATTGATGCTCTGCTAAGACATGGTGGACTGGCTTAAATAAAAACCGTAAAGACAAAACCCGCTCGAAAGCGGGTCTGTACTTAATAAAGTAAAAAAATATTTTAAGACTTAGGATTCATGCGATACAGTAAAACCAAATCATTGCGATGATATGGTTCAGCTAAATCATTAGCAACATCTGCCATAAAGGCTGCAAAATCTTGAGTGTCTTCTAAGGATGCAGCATGAGCTGCGTTTTCCCATATACCAAAACCTTCAATGGTATTTTGTGCTTGATTGCCAACAATAATGACATCATGAAGATCTGCATTATGAGCCAAAACCTCTGAAGCAAATTGATGGTAACGATCACATACTTTCTGGTAACTTCCAGGATTAGTTTTTAACCAACTATGTCCAACATGTGCCATTTCGTTTTCCTTCATCGTGAAAGCTATTACACAATTGCAATTAGCTATATTGATACTACTTAAGGTTGATATCAATCAAATGACAATACTGACACAATCAGCAACTTAGGGTTAACCCACATATCTTGGGCAGTTGCTGTGGAAAATCTAGGCATCTTGGCCACCCACTGTGTCTCACGCAAATTAAAACGGCTTAGGGGGATATTCCTAAGCCGTTGATTTTATTGCTGGCAGACGCTGACTAAAATGCTAGATTATTTTTTGTAATGAATCATGATGCGTTCAGAGAGTGCGAATAATACAGCGGTAATAACGAATACAAGATGAATTCCAATCATCCAACCTAAGTTCTCTTTGTTTGTAGTGGAAATTTCCAAAAAGGCCGCTAAAAGATTAATCCCGGATAGAGCAACAATAGATCCAATTAATTTCAGTTTAAGTCCTGCAAAATCCACCTCACCCATCCAGCTTGGCCGATCATCGCTATCTTTTGCGGCACCAATAATTGAAACAAAGTTTTCATATCCAGAAAAGATTACTAATATTAATAAATTAGCAAGGAGTGTCTTATCAACTAGGCCCAATATACCGGATAAAAGCTCAGCCTCAGAAGCATCCCAGAAAGATAAGCTGAAATGCGCGAATTCCTGTAAAAACTTAATAGCGAGGATAGCTAAAGCTAAAACCAAAAAAACATAGAAGATGGTTAAGATCCATCTACTATTGAATATAAATTTTTCCAAGCCTTTTTCAATGGCTCCTGAATTATCAATCCTTTTTTCATTACTATTTTTTTCTTGATTCATAAATCCTTTTCTTTCTTTTAGGTAGCCATCATGGCCTGCAGCCCGACGATTTCTAAAGTTAAAACTAGCCTACAAACGCTACTAATTTAATTTGGCTCGGTACAGCTTGTGGGTTTAATTTGGTCTGGGTTGGTTTCGCCTAAGTAAACACCAATCACTTTTACAGGTGTTTTGCCTGATACCTTACCTAGGTGACACCAATCCATGGCCTCTACAAAAGACGTGCCTGGTTTATAGATTTTCTTACCCTTGCTTCCATAATCTACTTCCAAATCCCCAGACACTACATAAATATAAAGAGGAACATAATGTTTATGAAGCTCGGTTTGCTTACCTACTGGAATATCGATCAGAAAAGCCTTAATGAGTGGTTGCCCTGTTGGATATTTAAAATCCTGCCCTAGCGTTGTCTTGGGGGCTCCCACAATAGTAATCAGCGTCGCATCGATATCTTCGTAGGGCACTTTGCCATCGAGATGGGTAAGCGCTAATGCATTCGTGGCTAGGATAGCTAAGGCTATTGCAAATAAAGGCTTAATTGATTTCATCATCATTTCACTTTTTATGAGATTGCGAATTACTTCTGAATAGTGGCAATTATGGGAGCGTGATCTGATGGTTGCTCCCAGGCTCTAGGCTCTTTATCAACAATACTGGAACTGCATTTTTCTTGCAATGCCTTACTAAGCAGAACGTGATCAATACGCATACCGGCATTTCTTCTGAACCCCATCATACGGTAGTCCCACCAACTAAAGGTTTTGGGTGCTTGCTCAAACATTCGGAAGGAATCAGACAATCCGAGCTTGATTAATTCTTGGAAAGCGTTTCTCTCTGGTGGAGATACCAAGTTCTGCCCTTCCCAAGCTTGAGGATCATGGACATCTGCATCTGCTGGTGCAATATTGAAGTCACCTAGTAAGGCTAAGCGTTGGTTTTGTTGAAGCTCTTGCTCTAACCAATTTTGTAACGCGCTTAACCAATTCAGTTTATAGATGAACTTATCGCTATCGGGTGATTGTCCATTTGGAAAGTAAGCGGAAATGAGTCTAATGGGTTGCATTCCTGCAAATGGAATGGTTGCCGCTAAGATGCGCTGCTGCTCATCTTGGTAGTTAGGAATATTTCTACTGGGCTTCAGAAAAGTTGTTGCTATATCTGATGCAATTGGGGCTAAGGCTGCTTTGCGGACAATGATAGCAACACCGTTATAGGTCTTTTGCCCAGCAGCGAGGCTGAGGTAACCTGTTGCCTCTAGATCTTGGTGGGGATACTTATCATCCGTGAGCTTAAGCTCTTGCAAGCACAAAGCATCAATTGGCTGGTTTTTTCTCTCTTGATCTTGTAACCAACGAAGCACGTGGGGAAGGCGCACCTTTAAGGAATTAACATTCCACGCCGCAATTCGAATTGAATCAGTCATCTATCCCCAGTTCCTGCAATTTACGGGTAATCGTATTGCGACCGATGCCAAGGCGTTGCGCTGCCTCTACTCGACGACCCCGAGTTACCTCAAGCGCCGCTTGCAATACCGCTTTCTCAAAACGTGAGCATAGCGCATCGTAAACCTCTTTATCGCCATCCTGCAGCATTTTCACAGCCAAACGTCCAAGACCGCTCTCCCAATCTCCAGCTAGAACCTTTGCAGCAGCTGGGTTACTTGGAGATGAGTCACCATGCAAAATGACTGGCTGCTCACTAGCCTCTGCAACGATATCGGCAGGCAGATCGCTAACGCCAATAACGTTAGCTGGCGTCATCACAGTGAGCCAATGGCATAAGTTCTCTAATTGACGAACATTACCCGGGAATGGCAGTGCAGCGATTTCTTTAAGCACCTCGTCAGAAAGCTTTTTAGGATCAACTCCTAATGATTTAGCGCAACTGAGCATGAAGTGTCTTGCTAACATCGGAATATCTTCACTACGCTCGCGTAATGCAGGCATCCGCAGACGAATCACATTCAAGCGATGCAGTAAGTCTTCACGGAAAAATCCTGCTGCTACTCTGGTATCCAGGTTTTGATGCGTAGAAGCGATGATACGAACATTGGCCTTGATTGGATCTTGTCCACCTAGGCGGTAAAAATGACCATCTGACAATACGCGCAGGAGGCGTGTCTGCAAATCAAATGGTAGGTCACCGATTTCACCTAAGAATAATGTACCGCCATCCGCCTGCTCAAAACGACCACGACGTAAAGTCTGCGCCCCTGGGAACGCCCCACGCTCATGACCGAACAATTCAGATTCGAGTAGATCTTTAGGAACAGCTGAGGTGCTTAAAGATACAAATGGGCCTTTAGATCTTGGGCTATGCTTATGAAGCGCATGTGCAACTAACTCTTTCCCAGTTCCGGATTCGCCAGTAATCAATACGGTTGCATGGGATTGGGCTAAACGACCAATTGCCCGAAAGATTTCCTGCATTGCTGGAGCCTGGCCAATTATCTCTGTCGATTCTTGTCTCCAACCGGCAGGGTCCTTAGTGCCAGATTCATTGCGTATCCCCTGCTCTACCGCACGGTGGATTAACTCAACAGCTTTTTCTACATCAAACGGTTTGGTGAGGTATTCAAATGCGCCACCCTGAAATGACGACACTGCAGAATCCAAATCTGAATAGGCAGTCATGATGATGACGGGCAAATTCGGATGACTGGCCTTTACGTGTTGCAATAAATCCAAGCCATTACCGCGGGGCATGCGAATATCTGAGATGAGAACCTGAGGCGACTCTTTCTCTAATGCATTCAGAACATCATTTGGATTGGAGAAGCTCTTGTGCGGAATATTCTCACGCGCTAAGGCTTTCTCTAAGACCCAACGAATTGATTGGTCATCATCGACGATCCAAATTGGTTTCATGATGCTTTCTCCTGCCTACGGTATGGAATTTGAATATGAAAATCGGTACGTCCAGGGCGGCTATCACATGCAATAAAGCCCTGATGTTGCTGCACAAAGGTTTGTGCTAATGTAAGACCCAAACCACTACCCCCTTCTCTACCAGAAACGAGGGGAAAGAAAATACGCTCAATGATTTCTTCTGGAATACCAGGTCCGTTATCAACTACATGCAGATCCATCGCAAGTTTGTAACGATGTTTTGCGATCGTGACCGACCTTGCGACTCGGGTTTTTAATTCAATTTGAGCTACGCCAGTCTGAATCTCTTCAGAAAGTGCTTGTGCTGCGTTATGCACAATATTTAAAACTGCCTGAATCAGTTGTTCACGATCGCCCATTACATCCGGAAGACTAGTATCGTAGTTCCGAATAATTTTTAAGCCCTTAGGAAATTCTGCAAGGACTAAGCTACGCACACGCTCGAGTGCTTCATGCACACTAAAGGCCTCCATGACATGGGCCTTACGATGTGGTGCTAATAATCGATCTACCAAAGTTTGAAGGCGATCAGATTCCTTAATGATGACTTGAGTGTATTCACGCAGGCCTTTTTCAGGCAACTCAAATTCTAATAACTGGGCTGCGCCACGGATTCCGCCGAGTGGATTTTTAATCTCATGCGCTAAATTGCGCATTAATTGTTTATTCGCTTCCACTTGCTGCGTAACGCGCTCATCACGTTCGCTCCGTAGCTGCTGGTCAATGGGAAACCACTCCATCATGATTAAGTCGGGATCTTCTAGCGCAGCGACAACCACATGTGCCGGGATCGAATCTTGATGAATACTTCCTGGTAATGAATGTAAAACCATTTCTTGACGCTGCGCTTGAACATGTCCGAGTTTTACCTCGGTAATCATGTCATTTAACGCACCTGTATCGCCAAACAAATCCTGCACAGATTGACCCTCAAGAGATTTACGTGAGAGATCCAGCGCTGACTCAGCAGCTGGATTTACATAAACCAATTGTTGGTTCTCAGCCATAAATACCACAATGGCATTTGGCATCTGATCAAGCAATGTCGGAAAAAAAGGAGCAGCCGAAGCTGCTCCCTTGAACGAATTGCGCAACAGACCTGCGCTCAAGTTCTCTCCTTCGCTTACAGGGAGTAGTACATATCAAATTCGATTGGATGCGTTGTCATACGGAAACGTGTGACATCTTCCATCTTCAAATTGATATAGGCATCAATCATAGACTCTGTAAATACTCCACCACGAGTCAAGAACTCATGATCTTTCTTCAATGCATCTAAAGCCTCTTCCAAACTTGCGCACACGGTTGGAATTTTTGCATCTTCTTCTGGAGGCAAGTCATACAAGTTCTTATCGGCAGCTTCGCCTGGGTGAATCTTGTTCTGTACGCCATCCAAACCAGCCATCAACAAGGCAGAGAAGCAGAGGTATGGGTTGGCCAATGGATCTGGGAAGCGCGTTTCAATACGACGACCCTTAGGATTCGGAACGTGCGGAATACGGATAGAAGCAGAACGATTGCGTGCTGAGTAAGCCAACTTCACTGGAGCCTCAAAGCCTGGAACCAAACGCTTGTATGAGTTTGTACCTGGGTTAGTAATCGCGTTCAATGCTTTAGCGTGCTTAATGATGCCGCCGATGTAGAACAGAGCAAACTCTGACAAACCAGCATAACCATTACCAGCAAACAAGTTCTCGCCGTTTTTCCAAACAGATTGGTGAACGTGCATACCTGAACCATTATCGCCAACTACTGGCTTAGGCATAAAGGTTGCTGTCTTGCCATAAGCATGAGCAACGTTATGAATGACATATTTCTGCCAGATAGTCCAGTCAGCGCGTTGGGTCAATGTGCTGAACTTAGTACCCAATTCGTTTTGGCCTTGACCAGCAACTTCATGGTGGTGAACTTCCACTGGAATACCCAATGATTCAAGAATCAAGCACATTTCAGAACGCATATCTTGGAATGTATCAACAGGAGCAACTGGGAAGTAGCCGCCTTTTTTACCTGGACGGTGACCAGTGTTACCACCTTCGATTTCTGCACCTGATGACCATGGCGCTTCTTCGGAATCAATCTTCACGAAGCAACCCTGCATGTCTGCACCCCAGCGAACGCCATCAAAAATAAAGAATTCTGGCTCTGGACCAAAATAAGCAGCATCACCTAAACCCGTACTCTTCAAATAAGCTTCAGCGCGTTTTGCAATAGAACGTGGGTCACGGTCATAACCTTTGCCATCTGCTGGCTCGATCACGTCACAAGTGAGAACCAAGGTTGGCTCTTCATAAAATGGGTCAATGTAAGCAGCTGTTGGATCTGGTTTGAGCAACATGTCCGAAGCTTCAATACCCTTCCAACCAGCGATAGAAGAACCGTCAAATGCATGACCGTTCTCAAATTTGTCTTCGTCAAAAGCTGAGATAGGAACTGTAGTGTGCTGTTCTTTACCCTTTGTATCTACAAAGCGGAAATCAACAAAAGTACATTCTTTCTCTTTAACTAACTTCATCACATCAGCGACGGTCTTCGTCATGCAAATCTCCTCTATTAACTAAATTCGGAATTCAAACTCAAGGCATACACCCTTGTTCATTCCAGGCACCAAACATGCCTATTGGATGTATGTAATTTACTGAAGCAAACAAATGGGAACCCTCATTATTGCACTAATTAAGTGCTCAATTCCTTCGCTATCAGTCAAAAACCCTCTATTTGCACTTATTTGGTGCAAATAGGATTGCTTACTACTTAGCTGATATCGTGGATTTCATAACCCAGGTCTTGGGTGCCAGCCCTAAGAGCAATCCAAGCGCTTTCTAGTAGATTGGCGTTCCCTTTAATACCCAGCTCAATGTGGCGTTGGGCGTAAACCCCGCCCTTTGTGGCATCGCCAACCGAGGGTAGGCTAAAGACCTTCACGCCAGGATAACTTGCCTCTATACGCTCCATTAACGGCGTCAAAGTAGATTCGATTCCCATGGGGACAATGAAACTCTGCTCTACTCTGTTCTCTTGATGAAAGAGATCTTGGTAATAAGTATCAAGGCACCATGCCATCATGGGCGCAGCCATCACCGGAAAGCCAGGAACAAAATGGTGTTCTTGAATTCGAAAGCCCGGAATCTGGTTATAGGGATTCGGAATGATTTCGCTGCCGATTGGAAACTCACCCATCTTGAAGCGTTGTTGATTCTCTGGTGTATTTAAATCTGCCTTAATGGGATCACCTTCAGCCATCGACTGAATTCGACCCGCAATCAATTCTTGTGCGCTTGGATGTAATTCTGTTTTGGTTCCCAGCGCTAATGCGGCGCATTGACGCGTGTGATCATCCGGCGTTGCACCAATACCACCAGTACTAAACACCACATCGCCACTGGCGAAACTGGCTTTCAGTGTTGCGGTAATTTGCTCAGGATCATCGGCTACATACTTAGCCCAAGCAAGGCTTAAGCCTCTTTCATTCAGTAAATCAATGAGTGTTGCCAGATGCTTATCTTGACGACGACCAGACAAGATCTCATCACCAATAACGATTATGCCAAAGCGACGTTGCGCTTTAATAGGCTCTACTACAGCAGGCACATCTATTCCAACTTTTTTGATTGCATCAACCATGGTAAGGGAGTTCCATATCCACTACACGCGAGTGCACTGTTAACGCTTTATCCAATTCTTCTTGTCGCATTTCTTTTAAAGCATCCAGTAAGAAGTGACTAAACCAAAGTGCTGCGAAGACAAAAATTAAAGAATAAATCCACAGCGCTACAAAGCTCACTAACGGGAATAAGACTAAGGCCAACGCGGATGTAGCCCAAAAGAAGGTAGGCACCGCGCCAAGCATCCCAGAGGCAATACCCATCCACAACAAAGGCCAACGATATTTTTCGATTAGCTGATCACGCTCATCTACGCTAGCATGCTTAGCAAGCACATCGTAAGACATGAGGCGCATTGTCAACCACCCCCAAAGCAACGGTGGCAATACCGCTACCAATGGAGGAATCCACCATACAGGCAATGTCAGCATGACTAATACAAGACAAATCAATGCAGACCACAAGGTATAAATTAAGCTTCCAAATAAACCGCCGCCACGCTTGCATTCCAGATCCTGGTAATGCGCTTGTCTGACCACAATGCTGACAATAGCAGGCACAGTGGAAAAAGCAATCAATACCAGCAAGCTAATCGTGATCAGGGGAATGATGAGCATGACAAAAAATAATGGCGCAATCCAGGCTCTGGCGTTTTCAAAGCCAGCCCAGATTAAG
>CAIMPQ010000128.1 GCA_903843315.1 uncultured beta proteobacterium | reverse complement strand
CTTCAACTTCAACTTGAGGCTCAGCTACGACCAACAGTATTTGTGGTGCATTAGGCTGCTCAAGTGAAGCATCTTTTAAATAAATCCGCTGAATGCGAAATCCAGGTCCTGTTGAGGTATCACCCCCTTCTTGGGGCGCAGTTGACTGTTCGGTCATTACTATCTTTCTAAATTTGTTAATACTTCAAGCCAATAAGGGGTCGAGATTGCCTGCGCGGTCCAGGGCCACCAAATCATCATATCCGCCCACATGTATCTCGCCAATATAAATCTGTGGAACAGTACGACGGCCAGTGCGGGTCATCATAGCTTCCTGCTGTGATGGGTCGCGATCTATCAGGATCTTTTCTAAGTTGTTTACGCCTTTTTTAAGCAATAGCTTTTCAGCCATTACGCAATATGGGCAAACTTGAGTGCTGTACATTGTTACCTGGGGCATAAATTCTCTTATTTAACTAATGGAAGAGCTGCGTCTTTCCAAGCCTGCACTCCACCATCTAAGCTACCAACCTCGACAAAACCTAATTTTTGCACTTCAGCCACAGCTTTACGTGACTGTGCTCCTGTTTCGCACACGATTACGACAGGGTTCTTGCGATCCAGCTTGAGCTTCTCTATTGCCGCAGTCATTTGCGTCGCACTGATAGATTTAGCTCCCGGTAAGCGGCCTACCTTAAATGCCTCTTCTGGGCGCAAATCTAAAACATAGGCCTTGCGTCGATTTATCCAAATAGTGGCTTCAATAGGCGTCAAGCCTTTTCCGCCAATTAACGTAGATAATGTAGGAAGGAAGAGCACTGAGCCAGAAACTAAAAGTAAGGCAATAAGCGCTAAATTATCAATTTGAGTGAGAAAGTTCATCATCGGATTATAGAATGGCTCTATGAAACAACTTGTCCTTATTCGTCATGGCGAATCCGCCTGGAACCTTGAAAACCGCTTCACCGGGTGGGCGGATGTCGACTTAACCCCTAAAGGTGCAGCACAAGCTCTAGCCGCTGGTGAAAACCTCAAAAAAGCGGGCTATGAGTTTGACGTGGCATATACCTCTGTTTTAAGGCGGGCAATCCGCACTCTTTGGCATGTTCAGGACACCATGGATTTAATGTGGCTTCCAGTAGTCCATAGCTGGAGATTAAACGAGCGTCATTACGGCGCACTCACCGGCCTTAATAAAGCGGAAACTGCCGAAAAATATGGGGACGAACAAGTTCATATTTGGCGCCGCTCTTATGATGTGCGCCCACCTTTACTTGAGCACAACGATGAGCGCAATCCAAAAAATGACCAGCGTTATTCAAAACTCAGCACTTCTGAAATTCCGCTTGGCGAATGTCTTAAAGATAACGTAGAGCGAGTATTACCACTTTGGAATGAGTCAATCGCACCAGCCCTCAAAGCTGGGAAGCGCGTTTTATTGGTGGCACACGGTAACAGCATTCGCTCATTAATTAAGTATTTAGACCAACTGTCTGATGAAGCAATTATGGAAGTCAATGTTCCAAACGGAATACCCCTCGTTTATGAGCTTGATGACAATCTCAAACCGATTCAACACTTTTACCTGGACTAGAGTACACAGACACATGCGCCAATTTTTAAAGAACTTTGCCCTTATTGCGATTGGTCTCATTGCTGGAGTAGCAGCTACCATCCAGCTCTCAGCGACCGCCCAACAGGGCTCTCAGCTACCGCTAGACGAACTACGCACCCTTTCAAACGTCTTTGCCCAAATCAAGCGTGAATACGTCGAACCCATCGAGGATAAACAGTTATTGACTGATGCCGTTAAAGGCATGGTAAGCAGCCTTGATCCGCACTCTACTTTCTTGGATAAGAAAGATTTTGCCGAGATGCAAGAAATGACTACGGGGAAATTTGCCGGCCTTGGAATTGAAATTACTTCAGAAGATGGTGTTGTAAAAGTTCTCAATCCCATTGAAGATAGCCCAGCTGCACGAGCAGGATTGCAAGCGGGAGATTTAATTACTCGCCTCGACGATAAGCCTGTACGCGGAATGTCGCTTGATAAAGCAGTACGTACAATGCGGGGGGCACCAGGCACCAAGATTACCCTTACCGTGTATCGCAAGAGTGAAGAACGCAGCTTTCCTGTAACGATTACTCGCGCTGAAATTAAAGTGCAATCAGTCAAAGCCAAAATTTTGGATAACGATATTGCTTGGGTTCGTGTAACTAGCTTTCAAGAGCGCACTGTTCCTGATCTTGCTAAAAAATTAACTGAACTTGCTACTCAAGATCCAAAACTGAAAGGCATTATTCTGGATCTTCGCAATAACGGTGGCGGTCTGCTACAGGGTGCCGTTGGTGTGGCGGCGGCGTTCTTACCGCCCGATGCCGTAATTGTCTCCACTAAAGGTCAATCCCCGGATTCTAAGCAAGTATTTAATGCCACGCCGGCGATGTACCGTCTGAGCGAGCCAGGAGACCCCTTGGCTGGAGTGCCCGAGATTTTCAAAAAGTTGCCAATGGTAGTTTTGGTAAATGCCTATTCAGCATCTGCCTCTGAAATTGTTGCCGGGGCACTGCAGGATTACAAACGTGCAACCATTATTGGTAAAACCACTTTTGGGAAGGGATCAGTACAAACCGTTCGTCCGCTCACTAATGACTCTGCATTGAAAATTACTACTGCCTACTACTACACACCCAGCGGGAAATCGATTCAGGCTTATGGCGTTAAACCAGACATTCCTGTAGATCAAAATAAAGATGGCGATCCAGATGACGTATTAATTACCCGTGAAATCGATAGCGAGAAACATCTACGTAATAAGCAATCAGCTGAAGACAAGCTAATCAAAGATCGGGAACAGCGACGACTTGAAGAGATGCAGCGCATTGAAGAGAAAAATGCGAAGAAGACCCCAGAAGAGAAAGAAAAAGAAAAGAATAAGAAGCCTACCGAACTAGGTAGTGCAGATGACTTTATGCTTTCTCAAGCTGTAGCCTTTATTAACGGTCAGCCGGTGAAGCGCTCTTCATCAAAGCTTGAGTAATCCATTCTCGGTCAGCACATGAATGATGAGCAACTACTCCGTTACTCAAGACACTTGCTCCTTGAAGAGATTGACGTAGCGGGCCAAGAAAAGCTTTTACATTCGCATGTGTTG
>CAIMPQ010000127.1 GCA_903843315.1 uncultured beta proteobacterium | reverse complement strand
GGCGCCAGCAATGCATGTATGAGTGGGTATAAGTTTTATCTCTGAGTAGGCTACCTGCTTCACGCATAGCCTCTACAATTTTTGGATTCGCTTTCCAGATGTACTCGTTAGCAAAGAGGGGTAACCAGGATGCATACACACCATTGCCCATCACTGGATTCAAAATATCTTTGTCAGCCAATTTGTTAGCTTTACATGACTTAAAGTCTTCCTCGCCATAAGCGGGTGCAGAGTGAACAATGCCAGTACCAGTATCCAGAGTCACATACTCGGCTGGGTAGATCGGTGCAAGGCGTTTATATCCTTCATGCAATGGCGCTAAGGGATGCCAGAAAGAGAGGTTGGCTAATTCATTACCTAGACAGGTCGCGATGATCTTGCCTTCGAGGCCGTAATCCTGCAGGCAAGTCTCTACGCGATCTTTTGCCAGAATGAGCAACTTGTCGCCCACATCAACCAAGGCATAGGTGAGTTCGGGGTGAACATTCATTGCCTGGTTAGCTGGAATAGTCCAAGGAGTAGTTGTCCAGATCACAATCTGGCCTGGCTTATTGGGAAGTTCTGACAAGCCGAATGCTTTTGCTAGCTGCGGACGCTGAGCATCATCAAAAGCAAAACCAACGTCAACCGTTGGATCGGTTTTATCTTGGTATTCCACTTCAGCTTCTGCAAGCGCAGAGCCACAATCAAAGCACCAGTTCACTGGTTTTAAGCCACGGAAGACGTAACCCTTTTCCCAAATTTTGCCGAGCGCACGGATTTCATCAGCCTCATTGCGGAAGTTCATGGTGAGGTAAGGATTGTTCCAGTCGCCTAAAACACCTAAACGCTCAAAATCTTTTTTCTGCTTGTCTATCTGCACTTGAGCATAGGCACGCGCTTTAGCTTGTACTTCAGCTGTAGGTAAGTTTTTACCAAACTCTTTTTCAATCTGGATCTCAATTGGCATACCATGGCAATCCCAGCCAGGAATATAAACAGAATCAAAGCCCATTAACCAGCGAGACTTGACGATCATATCTTTGAGAATCTTGTTTACCGCATGACCAATATGAATATCTCCATTTGCATACGGAGGCCCATCATGCAAAATGAATTTGGGTTGATTGGCATGAGCAGCACGAATCTTTTCGTAAAGCTTATTTTTTTGCCATCCAGCCACCCATTGTGGTTCACGCTTGGCTAGATCTCCTCGCATTGGAAATGGGGTATCTAGTAGATTTACGGGATATAAGTTTTCTTTTTCAGACATGGGCTTTTTTCTGGAAATAATTTCTGGCTTGCTTTGCATCAGCTGCAATTGCTTTTGTTAGTGTGTCAAGGTCGTCATACTTGGCCTCATCACGAATTTTTTCTAAGAGTTCTACGGTAATAATTTTTCCGTAAACATCTTGCTTGTAATCAAAGATGTGCGTCTCGAGCAATACGCGACCTTCATCTTCTACAGTTGGCCTCACGCCAAGGCTAGCTACTGCTGGCAAAGGATTATCTGTAAGGCCCAAGACTTGGGCGGTGAAGATACCAGTTGTTGCCGGTTTGCGATGATGCAAATGATTGGCAACCGCTAGGTTGAGAGTAGGGAAACCCAATTGACGGCCTAATTGTTGGCCATGAATCACATGGCCTGAAATTCCATAAGGACGACCCAATAATTTTTCTGCTTGAATCATATCGCCATTTGCGAGTGCAGTTCGTAAAGCAGAACTGGAAATACGTTCACCATCTTCCAAAATGGTTTGGATGCTAGACACTTCAAAACCATATTTTTCACCGGCTGCTTTAAGGCTTGCAAAATTACCAGCGCGTTTTGCGCCATAGCAAAAGTCATCACCAATCAAAATCCATTTGGCGTTTAAGCGCTTGATAATAATTTCTGCAACAAATTCTTCAGGGCTTAGGCGAGCGAAAGCGGAGTTGAAATGTTCCACCACTACTTGATCAATACCGAGCACAGCCAAGGCTGCTAATTTGTCGCGCAGATTCAGAATTCGTGGGGGCGCCTGGTCGGGAGAAAAGAATTCTTTTGGGTGAGGCTCAAAAGTCATGACGCAACTGGCAAGACCCCGCTGCTGGGCACCCGCGACAAGCAGCTTAAGTAGGGCGCGATGACCCCTGTGCACGCCATCGAAATTCCCGATGGTTAGGGCACAAGCAGGTCCTGCAGAAAACTGGGTCGGGCCACGGAATACGTTCACAAAATCGCTTTCAGGGTAGCCATCAATTATATTGTGGGCATGCTCTCAATCGTCACCTTAATCTCAGGCCGCGGATCTAATTTCGAGGCAATCGTCAAAACGGCTCAAAATGAGCGGTGGCACGTCAAATTTACAGGGGTCATAGCCAACCATGAAGCCGCTAAGGGCCTTGATTTTGCTCGCTCTCAGGGTATTCCAACATTTGTTATAGAGCACAAGGAGCACGCAACGCGCGAATCCTTTGATGCGGCCTTAATGGATCAAATTGATGCCTTAGGGGCTGATTTAGTAGTTCTAGCAGGCTTTATGAGGATCTTGACTCCGGCATTTATTCGCCATTTTGAAGGTCGCCTCATCAATATCCACCCTGCTCTCTTGCCGACATTTCCAGGCTTACATACCCACGAGCGGGCTCTGGAGGCTGGAGTGAAGGAGCATGGTGCCACTGTTCATTTTGTGAATGAAGGTGTAGATGAGGGGCCCATTATTTGCCAAGCCTCTGTTCCAGTGCTGGAAGGGGATGACACTGAGGCCTTGGCAGCCCGTGTTTTAGCTGCTGAGCATCAAATTTACCCGCGGGCCGTAAAATGGTTCCTTGATGGACGATTGCGAATAGAAGGTAATCAAGTGAAGCTACAACCCCCAGAGTCGCAATTTTTTAAATTATGAGTGCAGAACGTCCCCCTCGCAGATCTGGTAGCAGATTAGCCCCGCATAAAAGTTACGCAACTAAAACCAAAGATTCGTTACGCCGTCCTGAGAGGCGAAACGCGGGCGGCAATCTCATTGCGCCTGAAGGGCAAAAGAATTTTTCAAACGCCAAGGCATTACCGCAACACGCAATTCATTTAGAGCGCTTGATTCCAGAATTACTCAGCTTTGAGCAGCCAGCAGATCGCGTGGTGAGTCGTTATTTCCGCTCAGAACCCCAGCTTGGTAATCGTGACCGCGCATTGATTGCTGAGGGTGCCTTTGCTATTTTGCGCCGTAAAAATGAGTTCTCACAGTTTGCATCTAGTGGTGAAGGCTCACAGGCAAGACGCTTAGCCTTATTGGGTTTGCTGTCCGCGCTATCAGAGGGTGGTCTTGGTTCCGCCAACCGCGCAGAGAGCGCCATCGCTGACCTAGCGCACGTGCTCAAGCCCGGTGAATATGAATGGTTGCAACGCTTTTCTACGGTGGATCCATCCGCACTAAATCCTTTGGTGCGCAATAATTTACCTGAGTGGCTTTGGGATGCATTTGGAAAATATCCCGGTGAAGAAACACGTGAAGAGCTTGCGAAATCATTGATGCATCCTGCGCTTTTAGATTTGCGCGCAAACACCATGAAAACCAATCGTGAAGATTTACTTGCGCAAATGAACGCATTGGGTGGTCGCTATCAAGCGATACCCACTCCCTATGCGCCTGATGGTGTACGCATTATGGGTAAGCCTGCTTTACAAAATACCGTTGGATTTAAAGCGGGGATGTTTGAGGTCCAAGATGAAGGCAGTCAACTTCTGGCTTACTTGCTTGCACCCAAGCGTGGTGAGATGGTGGTGGACTTCTGTGCAGGGGCGGGTGGCAAGACTCTCGCTATTGGCGCATTAATGCGTTCCACAGGACGCTTATATGCATTTGATACGTCAGAGCGTCGTTTAGCGAATTTGAAGCCACGCCAGGCTCGCAGTGGCTTATCTAATGTGCATCCCGTATGGATTGATAGTGAGAATGATGCCAAGATCAAGCGCTTGGCCGGAAAGATCGATCGGGTCCTAGTAGATGCCCCTTGCAGTGGAATGGGTACCTTACGTCGTAATCCAGACCTGAAGTGGCGTCAAAATCCGACAGGAGTTTTGGAGCTGAATCAAAAACAAATGAATATTTTGGCCTCAGCAGCCCGTTTGCTAAAACCAGGCGGACGCCTCGTGTATGCCACTTGCAGTCTTTTACCTCAGGAAAATCAGGAAATCGCCGAAGATTTCCTAGCGAAACACCCAGATTTTGAGGCTGTTCCTGCTGCTGAGGTTCTAAAGCCCCTGTTTCCTAAAGACAAGATGCCCTTGGGTTGTAGTCCCGATAACCCTTGGTGGCAGTTATGGCCCCATATTCATGGTACTGATGGATTTTTTGGGGCCGTTTTTCAGAAAAAGGGCGTCAAGCCAGAGAAGGCTGAAAAGCCAAAATCAGAAAAGTTAACAGAAGATAAGCCCAAAAGGACCGAAAAAGCTCTAAAATAAGGGATTAACACCCATTTAGGAATTCCTTTTGAATACCGCATCAAGCTCTAATTTTGACTTATTCCTCAACTGGCTAGCCAATGGCTATCTGGATTGGTCTTGGTGGCAAATTACCGTTTTTACATTGGTCGTTACGCATATCACGATCGCTGCAGTCACCATCTTTTTGCATCGCTGCCAAGCGCATCGTGCCCTGGACCTGCATCCGATCGTTTCCCACTTTTTCCGTCTTTGGCTCTGGCTAACTACCGGCATGGTTACCAAAGAATGGGCCTCCATTCATCGCAAGCATCACGCTAAATGTGAAACTGTTGATGATCCTCATAGTCCCCAGATTTTAGGCATTACTACCGTACTTTCTCGGGGTGCTGAACTCTATAAAAAAGAAGCGGCCAATCAGGAAACTTTGGATAAGTTTGGTCATGGCACTCCTGATGATTGGATTGAGCGCAATATTTATTCCAAGTTTTCTTGGCAGGGTGTTGCCATCATGCTCATCATCGACGTATTTTTATTTGGCGGTATCGGTCTCACTGTTTGGGCAATTCAAATGCTGTGGATCCCCATTACTGCTGCTGGTGTGATTAATGGTATTGGTCACTATTGGGGATACCGTAATTACGATTGTGAAGATGCCTCAACCAATATTATTCCGTGGGGAATTTTGATTGGTGGCGAAGAGCTACATAACAATCACCATACCTTTGCTACCAGCGCTAAGCTTTCAAATAAATGGTATGAATTTGATATTGGTTGGCTTTACATTCAAATGATGAGTGCTGTTGGTTTGGCGACAGTTAAAAAGACTCCACCTAAACCGGTCCTCAGTGATTTACGTCCTGCGGATCAAAACACTTTGGAAGCCATCATTGCCAATCGCTATGAAATCATGGCGCGTTACAGTAAGACCTTGCGTAACTTCTTTAGCAATGAAGTGCAGCATATGCAGGTTCTTGCCGCCCATTTAAGCGACGCGCGGACTTGGTTATCTAAAGACGAATCTCGCTTGAGTGAAGAAGAGAAAACCAAACTAGAAGAGCTCATGGCAAGCAATGCTCAGTTGCGTAAGATGATTGAGATGCGCCGTGATCTGCAGGCCATCTGGGGTCGCTCTAGCGCCACCAAAGATCAATTGGTTTCTCAGTTGCATGCTTGGTGCCAACGCGCTGAAGATAGCGGCTTAACGAGCTTGCGTGACTTCTCTTTAAGATTGCGTCGTTACGTTTAACGAATTTAAAGTGTAGACAATAAAAAACCCGCTACTGAAGCGGGTTTTTTATTTGCTTGAACTGTATTTAGTAAATGTCTTACTTCAGCTTTGTTTCTTTGTAAGCAACATGCTTGCGAATAGTTGGATCAAACTTCATGATCTCCATTTTCTCAGGCTTAGTACGCTTGTTTTTTGAAGTTGTGTAGAAGTGACCAGTACCTGCTGATGACTCTAACTTGATTTTTTCTCTACCGCCTTTAGCCATTTGTGCGCTCCTTAAATTTCGCCACGTGCACGGAGATCAGACAACACAGCATCGATGCCGTTCTTGTCGATTACGCGCAAACCAGCATTGGTTAAGCGCAAGCTAATCCAACGGTTTTCAGATTCAACCCAGAAACGACGGTTTTGCAGGTTAGGCAAAAAGCGACGCTTCGTTTTATTGTTTGCATGGGATACATTGTTGCCAACCATCGGCTTCTTCCCAGTGACTTGGCAAACTTTTGCCATGACATAACTCCATTAATTGCGAAAAAGAAGATTGTATCAGTCCTGACCTATTTTGGGCTAGTCCTAAATGACTTTCACTAAGGGGCTTGATCCCCAATTATTGTGTAACCCCCCCTGTTTTTCTTATTAAGTTAGTAATTACTCTCTTTAATTGCCATTATTCATAAGGCCAGAATCAGAAAATGAGAAAAATCCACTGCCACTAACAATACAGTGATCGAGTAGCGGAATATCTACCAATTGAAGGGCGTTAACTAGGGTCTTAGTAAGCTCTTGATCAGAATCGCTGGGTAAGGGGTTCCCGCTGGGATGATTGTGAGCCACGATCAAGGCGCTGGCATTTCTGGCTAGGGCCTCTTTTAGGATTTCTCGGGGATAGACGGCCGTATGGGTAATAGACCCTCTAAACAGCTCTTGGCATTCGATTAGATGAAGGCGTGAGTCCAAATAAAGACATAGGAATACCTCATGCGGCAGTCGTCCAATTTTGGCCTGTAGGAACTCTCTAACGTGGCCTGGTGAGGAAAAGATAGAATCTTGGGCTAATCCTTCCTCGAGGCTACGCTTTACCAGTTCATACGCCGCTTGAATTTGTGACCATTTAGATAAACCCATACCATGGAGGCGGGTGAATTCCTCTGAGCTGCAGGCTAATAGGCGTGGCAGGCTCCCAAAATGATGGAGTAGATCTTTGGCTAGGGCCACAGCACTCTTTCCTTTAACACCAACCCGTAAAAAGATGGCTAGCAGTTCTGCGTCAGAAAGAGCTGCGGCACCATGAATACGGAGCTTTTCTCTAGGCTGCTCATGTTTTGGCCATCCTGTAATCGGGGAGTGCGCAACTGGTGCTGGCCTAGATACAATTACCTTATGACTAAGCTTATCGTTCTCCCCAACTCTTACTTGACCCTCAACTATCGGCTGACATTGCCCAATGGGGAGGATTACATCAATACTTTTGTTGATCGTCCTGCGACGGTTCTGATGGGTTCTGGACAATTTGCACCTTGCTTTGAAAATGTGTTGCTTGGACTTGCTATCGGTGAGAAAAAAAGTGCGCTACTCCCGCCGGAAGAAAGTTTTGGTGAGCGCAAAGAAGATTTGGTGCAATGGGTTTCTTTGAAGGCGCTTAAAGAAGGGCGCGATGAAGATACGGAATTTAATCCGGGAGATGTCATTGAGTTCAATGCGCCAGGCGGCGCTCAATATGCTGGGGTATTGCAGTCGATTAATGATGAGGGCGCATGGTTTGACTTCAACCATCCCTTGGCTGGTAGACCAGTGACCTTTGAAGCAGAAATCGTTGCGATTCTGTAAGAGATGAGTACTCCAGATACTCCGGAAATTTTGATGGCCCAGCCTCGCGGATTTTGTGCGGGCGTGGATCGCGCAATCCATATCGTGAATGAAGCACTGACGCGTTTTGGTGCTCCAATTTATGTGCGCCATGAAATTGTTCATAATGCTTACGTGGTGAATGAGTTGCGCGATAAAGGGGCGGTCTTTGTTGAGGAATTGCATGAAGTACCAAAGGGTGGAATTGTGGTATTTAGCGCGCATGGCGTTTCTCAAGAAGTTCGAAAAGACGCAGAGGAGCGCGGCTTGCAGGTATACGATGCCACTTGTCCCTTGGTAACCAAAGTACATCTTGAGGTAGTCAAGATGTGTAAAGATGGTTTTACTGTTTTGATGATTGGTCATGCAGGTCATCCAGAAGTTGAGGGCACCATGGGGCAGGTAACAGAGGGCGTCTTTCTCATCGAAAAAGTGGGGGAGGTAGATTCATTAACTTTTCCAAGTAATGAAAAGATGGCATTTGTTACCCAAACCACCTTATCTGTTGACGAGACAAAAGAAATTGTTGAGGCGCTCACCAGAAAATTCCCTAATATTGTTCAGCCACGGAAGCAAGATATTTGCTATGCCACTCAAAATCGACAAGATGCCGTGAAATTTATGGCACCCCAAGTAGAAGTGGTAATTGTGGTCGGTAGTGCGGCGAGCTCAAACTCTAATCGTTTGCGTGAATTATCTGAAAAGATGGGCGTCCCTTCATACATGGTGGATGCCCCTGAGCAATTGAAAGCAGAATGGTTTGCAGGTAAAAAGCGAGTGGGCTTAACTGCTGGTGCATCCGCGCCCGAAAGTTTGGCGCAATCGATTGTTGCGCGTATTCAAGAGTTTGGTCCACGACACGTGCGCGCGTTGGATGGCGTCGTAGAAGACGTTACCTTTTCCCTGCCAAAAAATTTAGTTGGCTGAAGTTTTCATTCTGCTAGGGTGAGTGAGCAGACGACTCAAAAACAAATCGATTTAATCTACCTGCTGAAGTAGCTCGCGCAGCATCTTGCACATCAGACGAATTTCATCTTCACTGACATTCAGAGCTGGCATAAAGCGCAACAAGTTCGGTCTTGGCGAATTGATTAACAGGCCCTCTGGGCTGCGCTCACGAGCGAGTTCTACCAGTTTTCCACCAACATCTTTGCTTAGCATGAGGGCCCGCAATAGACCTGAGCCACGCTCTCCCTCGAGATGGAATTCCTCTGAAAGTTTGAGTAATTCTGCGCTTAGCAATTCACCTTTAGCTTTGACGCTATCTAAGAAGCCGGGTGCTAATAATTGCTCAATGACGCTGATACCAACTGCTGTCATCAGCGGATTGCCGTTATAGGTACCACCTTGATCTCCGGGGACAAAACAAGCTGCAGCATTTGTTGCCATGAGCGCGGCCAGAGGCACGCCACCACCGATACCTTTGCCTAAAGTCATGATGTCAGGCTCGATGCCATATTGTTGATAGGCAAAGAGAGTGCCTGTGCGCCCGCAGCCTGCTTGTACTTCATCAGCAATTAAGAGAATATTATTTTCTTTGGTGAATTTACGGAGCTCCTGCATAAATTCTAGGGAGGCAGGTATGACACCGCCCTCACCTTGTACCGGTTCAAGCATGACGGCAACGGTTTTATCAGTCACCAGTTTTTTGACGGAATCTAAGTCGTTTAAATCCGCTTTTGGAAAGCCGCCAACTTGCGGTGCAAACATGGTGTCCCAACCCGGTTTTCCAGATGCGCTCATGGTTGCTAAAGTGCGCCCATGAAAGCTATGGTCAAAAGTGATGATCTCAAACGCGCCGGATTTGTTGATCTGACCCCATTTGCGTGCAAGCTTAATAGCACCTTCATTTGCTTCAGCTCCGCTATTGGCAAAAAAGACTTTGTCAAAACAGCTGTTGGCAGTGAGCAGATTGGATAGTCCAATCATTGGTTCGTTATAGAAGGCGGGACTTGGATTGATAAGCTTCTTCGCTTGCGTATTCAATGCCTCGATCATTCCGGAATTGCAGTGACCCAAACAATTCACTGCCCAGCCTTGTAAAAAATCTAAATAACGCTTGCCGTTGTTATCGGTTAACCACGAGCCATTACCTTCGACCATGATGACTTCAGGTCTTTGGGTGATAAACATCACTGAATGAGTGTCGATGACTTGGGCTGGCTTATTCATACGGGTTCTAGGTAAAAAGGCTGGTGAAGTTTCTATTATCTAACTTTATGGGGGATTAGTTTGTGGCTAAATCAGCCGCACTGGTAAAAGAATCTGCGAAGAATTCTTCCTCAGGCAGGTGACACTTCGATGAAAAGTCCTCTCGGGCCGCATTCACCATTACTGGAGCGCCACAGGCATAGACCTGAAAGTCCTTCATATTGGGGTGGTCTGCCATGGCAGCTTGATGAACAAAGCCCGTGCGACCGAGCCAGTTGTCTTTTACTAAACCATCTGAAATTACCGGGATGTACTTGAAATGGGGGATCTCTTTTTCCCAGGTAGCGCATAAATCATGGAGATAGAGATCGCTTGGACGACGTCCACCCCAATACAGTTCAATTGGCCGATCAATTTTCTTGGCTTGCATTTGTTCAATGATGGATTTGATCGGGGCAAAGCCTGTCCCAGCAGCTACAAAAATAATGGGCTTTTTAGAGCCCTCTCTAAGGAAGAAGCTTCCCAAGGGGCCTTCGAAACGGAGGATGTCTTTCTCTTTTAACGCTGGAGCGATTGCTCCAAATACAAAATCAGTAAAGAGGCCGCCGGGTAAGTGACGAATATGCAGCTCAAGCGGGCCTTCCTGATCTGGAGCATTAGCAATTGAGTAAGCGCGGCGCTGACCATCTTTGAGTAGGAATTCTAAATACTGCCCAGCCAAGAACTGAAATCGCTCGGCAGCCGGAAGCTGAAGTTTGAGGATGGCAACATCCTGACTGGGATTGCTAATGGAATTGACGCGACAAGGCACTTTACGAATGGCTATATCGCCAGCGCCTTGAACTTCGCGAGCCTCAATGATGAGATCAGACTGCGGATGGGCGCAGCAAAATAAGGTGCTGCCTGCGGTCTCATCAGTCTTGCTGAGAGCGCTTTCGCTGTGTTGGCCATGGGTGATCTGACCTTCTATAACTTTGCCTTTGCAGGAGCCGCATGCGCCGTTTTTACAGCCATAAGGCAAGTTAATGCCTTGGCGTAGGGCTGCTTCCAGAAGGGTCTCCTCCTGGTTCACGGTAAATTGTTTGCCGCTCGTTTTGAGCGTGACCTGATAAGACACTCTCGTTCCTTTCAATAAATCGTTACGATGTCACTTATGCAATCTTTTGGTAAACCTTCAATTCTGATTATTGGCTGCGGTGACATTGGTCTGCGGGTAGCAAAGCAGCTTTCACGTAGTCATCGAGTATTTGCATTAACTTCTTCGCCAAGCCGTTTTCAGGAGTTGAGGGAGGTTGGCGCGACTCCAATGTTGGGTAATCTGGATAAGCCAGAAACTTTATGGCGTCTTTCCGGTTTAGCTCAAACCGTCATTCATTTAGCGCCACCCCAAAACCAAGGTAATCGTGATTGCCGAACCCGCAACCTAATTCGAATTTTATCCCAAGGCTCTAATACCGTCAGGCGTCTCATCTATATCAGCACTACAGGTGTATATGGCAACCACAGGGGTGCAAAAGTGAGTGAGGCTACCCCAGTCAGCCCTGAAAGTGGACGCGCCCACAGAAGGGTCGATGCAGAGCGTGCTTTGCGTTTATGGGCCCCAGCCCATGGCGTTGCTTTGACGATTTTGCGTGTGCCCGGAATTTATGCATCTGATCGTTTACCGCTTGAGCGGATTCAGTCTCAAACGCCTGCTTTAATTCCAGAAGAGGATGCCTATTCCAATCATATTCATAGTGATGATTTGGCAAGATTGGTGTGTGCAGCGGTATATCACGGCAAACCACAGAGAATCATCAATACTTGTGATGGCGGTGAAACCAAGATGGGGGATTATTTCGATGAGGTGGCTGATGCGTTTGGTATGGATCGTCCACCTCGAATGCCTGCTAGCGAGCTCCAACACATTGTTAGTCCGATGCTGTGGTCATTTATGCGAGAGTCACGACGGGTTACGAACACCCGACTTCATGAGCTAAAAACGCCGCTACGTTATCCCAGCGTAGCGCATTTCTTGAAAACTATTTCCAAGAATCCTTAAGACCAACAGTACGGTTAAATACTGGCTGACCTGGTTTTGAATCCCTGATATCGGCAACAAAGTAGCCGTGGCGCTCAAACTGAAAGTGATCTTCTGCTTTGGTATCTTTCATGCAAGGCTCAAGATAGGCGGTAATGCTTTGCTTGGAGTCGTGATTGATGGCATCTAAGAAATTCTTCTCACCACTGTCAGGCTGGGGATCAGTGAAGAGGTGGTCATACAAACGAACCTCAGTGGGAATAGCCTCAGCAGTGCTGATCCAGTGAATATTGCCCTTCACCTTATAGTTATTTGATCCTGGCGTACCGCTCTTGCTGTCTGGGAAATAGTTTGCATTGACTTGGATAACTTTGCCATTAGCATCCGTCTCAAAGCCAGTGCATTCAATCACAAAGCCGTGACGAAGGCGTACGCGACTGCCGGCCTGATCGCCGATTGGCGGGAATAATCTAAAGAAACCTTTGATTGGGTCTTGCATGAAGTCATCCTCTTCAATCCATAGCTCGCGCGTGAAATTGAATTCCCGATTACCCCAATCGGGATGTTGCGGATGACGCGGTGCTGAACAAGATTCTTTTGCGGCAGCATCAAAGTTTTGAATCACGAGCTTGAGTGGCTTGAGAACTGCAGTAGCGCGTGGTGCTCTCACTTCGAGATCATCGCGGAGCGCTTGATCCAGTGTGCTCATATCAATCCAACTATCGGCTTTTGAAACGCCAATACGCTCACAGAACAAGCGAATGCTTTCTGGGGTAAAGCCACGACGACGTATTCCAACAATGGTTGGCATACGCGGATCATCCCAGCCATCAACCTGTTTTTCTTCAACGAGCTGTAAGAGCTTTCGTTTACTAGTGATGGTGTAGGTCAAGTTGAGGCGGGCGAATTCATATTGATGCGGTACAGGATCTTTAAAGACGCCCAACTCTTTTAATGCGTTCACAATCCAGTCATAGAGAGGACGATTGTTCTCGAACTCTAGAGTGCAAATGGAGTGGGAGACATTCTCCAACGCATCAGAGATGCAGTGGGTGAAGTCGTATAAGGGGTAAATGCACCATTTACTACCAGTGCGATGATGATCAGTATGGCGAATACGGTAGACCACTGGATCCCGCATTACGATATTCGGATGCGCCATATCAATCTTCAGTCGCAGAACATGTTCACCATCTTTGAATTTGCCATCCCGCATTTCGCGGAAGAGGGCGAGATTTTCTTCTGGGCTACGTTCGCGATAAGGACTGTTTTTTCCGGCTTGGCCGAAGTTGCCGCGATTAGCATGAATGTCATCAGCACTCTGACTGTCAATATAGGCTTTGCCATTCTGAATCAGAATTTCAGCAAACGCATAGAGCTGATCAAAGTAGTCGCTGGCGTGGTACAGATGAGTGCCCCAATCAAAACCAAGCCACTGAACTGCCTCCAAAATACTGTCTGCATATTCAACATCTTCTTTAACTGGGTTGGTGTCATCGAGACGCATATTGCAGCGCGCACCACCCGGCTGCGCGTTGTAATCATTTGCTAGGCCAAAGTTCAGGCAAATACTTTTGGCATGTCCAATATGCAGATAGCCATTGGGCTCAGGTGGAAAACGCGTAATGATGGATGGGATTGCTTGCCCAGCTAAATTGGTGCGTTGATTAAATGCACCGCTTGCTAAATCATGATCGATGATCTGACGCAAGAAGTTGGATGGTTCAGCTACAGCACTGGCTGCAGTATTTGCTTTAGAGGGTTTGCTATCTTGGGACATAACCACATTGTAGAGAAAACCCCTGACCCATAAAGAAAAAGCCCGCAAACTGCTGCGGGCTCGTTTCTATCAAGGCAGCGAGAATTATTCTTCTACAAATGCCTCTTCGCGCGTCTTCTTTACCGCTGGTAAGGCTACGATCACGACCAAGAGAGCTGCTGCAATCAGCAAGCCCAAGGAGAGTGGACGGGTCAAGAAGGTTGTGAAATCACCACGAGACAGCAAAAGAGCGCGACGGAAGTTCTCTTCCATCATTGGGCCGAGTACAAAACCCAAGAGTAATGGAGGAGGTTCACAACCCAGCTTGAAGAATAGGTAACCGATCAAGCCAAAGCCGGCGGTGACATAGACATCAAATACCGTGTTGTTCACGGTGTACACGCCGATACAGCAGAACACCAAGATCGCTGGGTAGAGGAAGCGGTAAGGAATCTTCAAGAGTTTGACCCAGATACCAATGAGGGGCAAGTTCAAGAGAATCAACATGACATTACCAATCCACATGGAAGCAATCAAACCCCAGAACAATGCTGGGTTGCTCGTCATTACCTGTGGACCTGGCTGAATGTTATGAATCGTCATCGCACCAACCATCAAAGCCATCACGGCGTTTGGTGGAATACCTAGGGTCAGCAATGGGATGAATGAGGTTTGAGCGGCAGCATTGTTTGCTGCTTCAGGACCTGCAACACCTTCAATAGCACCTTTACCGAATTCATGGCTGTACTTGGAAGATTTTTTCTCAACAGAGTAGGCGCCGAACGCAGCCAAGGCAGCACCGCCGCCTGGCAAGATACCTAAGATAGAACCAATGGTGGTGCCACGCAAAATGGAAGGAATCATCCGCTTGATATCAGTCTTAGTTGGCATCATAGTGGTGAGCTTATTAAGGAAGCCTTCATCCTCACCAGTTTTCTCCAGGTTACCCATGATTTCAGCGAATCCAAATACACCCATCGCTACAGCAACGAAACCAATACCGTCACTTAATTCTGGAACATCAAATGCATAACGAGATACTCCAGAGTTCACGTCAGTACCAATGATGCCCATCAAGAGACCTAAGATGATCATGCCAATCGCTTTGATCAAAGATCCAGACGCCAACACCACCGCACCAATCAAGCCTAAGACCATCAGAGAGAAATATTCAGCGGGCCCAAACTTAAATGCAAGCTGTGAAAGAGGTGCAGCAAAGGCAGCTAACACTAAAGTCGCTACGCAACCTGCAAAGAAGGAGCCCATACCAGCCGTAAACAAGGCAACACCGGCTCGACCATTGCGAGCCATTTGATAGCCATCGATTGCAGTGACCACCGACGACGTCTCCCCGGGAATATTCAAGAGAATTGCAGTAGTGGAACCGCCGTATTGTGAACCGTAATAAATACCAGCCAACATGATCAAGGCAGCGATTGGAGGAAGTGCATAAGTAGCTGGCAACAGCATCGCAATCGTAGCGATAGGACCTAAGCCAGGCAGAACGCCGATCAGGGTTCCTAAGACACAGCCGATCAGGCAGTAAAGAAGATTTTGTAGGGTGAACGCGGTATCAAAACCGAGCGCTAAGTTAGAAAATAAATCCATTTTTAGAGTCCCGGTTCGTTATTGTTGTAGAAATACAGGCAAGAGTGGGAACTGGAGTTTTAAGCCCAGTACAAACACGGAATACGTAAATGCGACCAAGAAGGCGGCATTGATTGCGGTGCCTTTCCAGGTGAATTCTTTACTAGCACTTGCAGACACAAAGACCAGAACAACTACAGCAATTAAGAATCCAAGTCTTGGAAGCAGGAGTCCATACAAAACTACTGAGCCCGTAATCTGCGCGATGATTCGCCAATTAAATTTTGGAATCCTCTCGATAGCAGCTTTAGCACTAAACGCTTGCAACAAAACTAATAGACCCAAAAAGGTCATGAGGATGCCCAGAAAGAATGGGAAATATCCTGGTCCCATTTTGGCGGCAGTGCCCATTTGGTACTGGGATGCGACGATGGTGAAGAAGAGACCAATGACCATATACATGATCCCAGCCCCAAAATCCCGATGATTGCGAATTTTCAAGATGCGCTCCTTATTTATCGACTTAAGTGCCGATTTATTGATGTTGTGCGATTGTAAGGCACTCTAGGGGTCTATTGTCTAGGGTTTGCCCTAGACAGGTGCCAATGCGATAATTATTTATATGAAAGTTTCCCAAATTCGCCAGGCGTACCTGGATTTCTTCGCCCAAAAAGGCCATCAAATTGTTCCGTCCAGCCCAGTAGTGCCGGGGGATGACCCAACCCTGCTGTTTACCAATGCAGGCATGAACCAGTTTAAGGATGTGTTTTTAGGGTTTGATAAGCGCTCTTATAACCGCGCAACAACTGCTCAAAAATGCATTCGGGCTGGCGGCAAACACAACGATTTGGATAACGTCGGCTATACCGCCCGTCACCATACCTTTTTTGAGATGCTGGGTAATTTCTCCTTTGGGGATTACTTTAAGAAAGACGCAATTCAATTCGCTTGGGATTTATTAACCCAGGTATTTCAGTTGCCTAAAGAGAAACTGTTAGTCACAGTCTATGCTGAAGATGATGAAGCGTACGCCATTTGGAAAGATCAAATCGGGATTCCGGCTGAACGCATTATTCGGATTGGCGATAACAAGGGGGCACGCTACGCTTCAGATAATTTCTGGATGATGGGTGACACAGGACCGTGCGGTCCTTGTACAGAAATTTTCTATGACCATGGCGAGCATATTCCTGGTGGGCCTCCTGGCAGTCCAGATGAAGACGGCGATCGTTTCATTGAAATTTGGAATAACGTATTCATGCAGTTCAATCGCGATGAAGCAGGTGTGATGCATCCTCTGCCTAAGCCTAGCGTTGATACAGGTATGGGCCTTGAACGCATTGCGGCTGTCTTGCAGCACGTGCACTCCAATTATGAAATCGATCTCTTTGTCAATCTTCTCAAGGCAGCTAAGGATGCGGTAGATGCTGCTGGCGGTAATCACTGCGATGCCCAAAGCCCTTCACTAAAAGTAATCGCCGACCATATTCGTGCGTGTAGCTTCATTGTTGTAGATGGCGTTATTCCAGGTAATGCTGGTCGTGGTTACGTATTGCGCCGGATTGCTCGTCGTGCGATTCGTCATGGTTACAAATTAGGTGCACGCAAACCTTTCTTTTATCAATTAGTGCCTGCGCTCGTGAAAGAGATGGGTGATGCCTATCCAGAGTTGCGCGCAGCTCAAGATAAAGTCAGCGAAGTACTTAAGCAAGAAGAAGAGCGTTTCTTCCAAACAATTGCGAATGGCATGGAAATCTTGGATGGTGCCCTTGCGGGTGGTGCCAAAGTGGTTGATGGTGAAACTGCTTTCCGTCTGCATGACACTTTTGGTTTCCCATTGGATCTCACTGCTGACGTTTGCCGTGAGCGTGGGGTCACTGTTGATGCTGAAGGTTTTGAAGTAGCGATGCAAAAGCAACGCGATCAAGCAAGAGCAGCGGGCAAGTTTAAGGTAGCCCAAGGTTTAGATTACAAAGGTCAGCCTACCCAGTTTCATGGCTATGACAGTCTCAAACATGAGGGCGCCAAGGTAACTGGTCTGTACGTGGATGGTTCTGTCGTCCAGTCTGTAAAGGCTGGAGACTCTGCAGTCATCGTTCTCGATAACACCCCTTTCTATGCTGAATCAGGCGGTCAAGTTGGCGATAAAGGTGAGCTTCGTAATGAGGCTGTGCATTTTGCGGTCGAGGATACCTTCAAGATTCAAGCCGATGTCTTTGGTCACCAGGGCGAGTTGCTTGAGGGTGAGCTCAAAGTGGGGGATGTACTGAATGCTTTGGTGGATACCCAGCAAAGAGCGGACACGATGCGCAATCACAGTGCTACTCATATCTTGCATAAAGCCTTGCGTGAGGTTTTAGGTGATCATGTGCAGCAAAAGGGTTCGCTAGTAGATGCGACTAAGACGCGTTTTGACTTTACGCACCATGCGCCAATTACAGCAGAACAGATTCGCAAAATAGAAGATATTGTTAATCAAGAGATTCTCGATAACACAGCTACATCAGGCAAGGTAATGTCCTTGGAAGATGCCCAGAAGACAGGCGCCATGATGCTCTTTGGTGAAAAGTATGGCGATGAAGTTCGGGTCTTAGAGATCGGCAGTTCTAAAGAGTTATGTGGTGGAACACACGTTTCTCGCACTGGTGATATTGGCAGCTTGAAGATTGTTTCTGAAGGCGGCGTCGCTGCTGGTATTCGTCGTGTTGAAGCGGTGACCGGTAACAATGCGCTGCATTTCTTGCAGGGTTTAGAAGACAAAATTAATGAAGCTGCAGCGATCCTTAAGACACATCCAGGCGATTTAGTAAATCGAGTTGCTCAGCTGCAAGATAGTCTGCGTCAAGCAGAGCGCGAATTGGAGAAAGTGAACTCCAAATTGGCTGCTAGCCAAGGGGATGAATTGGCTGGACAAGCAATTGATGTAAATGGTATCAAAGTATTGGCAGCGCGCTTAGACGGTGCGGATGCAGGAGTCTTGCGTGAAACCATGGACGCGCTCAAAGCAAAACTCAAAACGGCCGCTATCGTATTAGCCTCTGTTCAGGGAGATAAGGTGAGTTTGATTGCAGGGGTCACTGCAGATTCCATTGGAAAAGTGAAAGCGGGTGATCTCGTAAACTTTGTTGCCTTGCAAGTGGGCGGCAAAGGCGGAGGTAAACCAGAAATGGCAATGGCTGGTGGAAACGATCCAAGCAAGTTAGGTATCGCATTAGATGGCGTTAAAGATTGGGTGGCCAGCAAATGAGTGAAGCTATTAATATGGTATTTAATGCAGAGGTTGATGCCATTGGCATGAACTGCCCTTTACCTATTTTGCGAACCAAGAAAGCTTTAGCGACAATGCAATCTGGCGAAGTTCTCAAGGTTAAGGCAACAGATGCGGGAGCAGCTCATGACTTTCCAGCGTTTGCTAAGCAAACAGGGAATGAGTTGCTAGCTAGCACTAAAGAAGGTGATGTCTTAGTCTTCTTTTTAAAAAGAAGATAAAGCGCAACTTAAGTTAAAGAGCGGTTCTTTAAATATGCTGCAAAGTCTGCAGATACTTCTGGGTGGCGTAGAGCAAATTCAACCGAAGCTTTGAGATAGCCAAGCTTACTACCGCAGTCATAACGCACGCCATCGTATTCATAAGCAAAGACAGGCTCTTCTTTGAGTAAGCTAGCAATAGCGTCTGTAAGTTGGATTTCTCCGCCAGCACCAGGTTTGAGATTGCGGATGTGCTTAAAGATCTCAGAAGAAAGAACATAGCGCCCTACAACTGCTAAGTTAGACGGGGCATCTTTGGGCTGGGGTTTTTCAACAATGCCATTGAGACGGTAGACACCCTTAGTAACTTCAACGCCAGATATGATTCCATATGAGCTACTCATAGCTGAATCAATTTTTTCGACCGCTAGGACAGAACCATTCTGCTCATCAAATACCTTTAGCATTTGCTTGAGAACCGGTGGCTGACCATCCAATAAGTCATCAGCCAAGATGATCGCGAATGGCTCATCACGCACGAGTTTTTCAGCGCATAGCACCGCATGGCCTAAACCCAAAGCCTCGGGTTGGCGAACATAGACACAATCAACATGGCTAGGTTTGACACTGCGAACAATCTCAAGTAAAGCCTGTTTATTTTTCGCTTCGAGCTCCGCTTCCAGCTCATACGCTTTATCGAAGTGATCTTCAATGGCGCGCTTGCTGCGACCAGTTACGAAAATCATTTCCGTAATGCCAGCTGCAATAGCCTCTTCCACCGCATACTGAATGAGGGGTTTATCCACTACATTCAGCATTTCCTTTGGGCTTGCTTTGGTTGCAGGTAAAAAGCGGGTACCCAAACCTGCGACAGGAAAGACTGCTTTGGTAACGACTTTAGTGGTCAATGGCATAAATATTCCAATCGCGCTTTAATTGCTGCTGTTCTATTTGAGACGCTCTAATTGTGCAACAAGCTTCTCATGATTCTGCTCAAAACCGGCAAGACGTTGTTTTTCCTGGGCTACAACCTCGGCTGGAGCACGAGCTACAAAGCTTTCGTTGGTTAATTTGCCACGAGCCTTATGGATTTCATTAGCTAGGCGCTCAATTTCTTTGCCAAGGCGAATGCGTTCAGAAGCCACATCCACTTCGATTTTCAGGAGTAACTTGATATTTCCCACCAGCGCGATTGGAGCGTCAGGGGCATCTTTTTCTAATGAGGCCTCGTCCTGGTAGATTTTGACTTCCGACAACTTTGCTAATGCAAGCAAATAAGGCGTTGCTCTTTGTAAGAAAGCCTCAGGACCACTAATCCAAAGTGGAACTTTTAGACCTGGGGGCACTTGCATCTCTCCGCGAAGGTTTCTGCAGGCATCCACAATCGCTTTAATTTGGGCCACCCATGCTTCGCTGTGTTCATCAATCTTTTCGGGTTGAGTAACAGGGTAGGGCTGGAGTGCAATCGTTTGTTTTGCTTGCTGAGCTAAGTCTTTGCCAGACTTTGGTCCAACAGTTTGCCAGAGTGTTTCAGTGATAAAGGGGATCAAGGGATGAGCCATGCGCAAGATAGTTTCGAGAACACGCAGCAAAGTACGGCGTGTAGCGCGTTGCTGTGCAGGTGTGCCGGTTTGCAGTTGCACCTTGGCAAGCTCTAGGTACCAGTCGCAGTATTCATCCCAAACAAATTGATAGATGCTGCTCGCAATATTGTCAAAGCGATAGTTCTGAAAGCCCTTTTCAACTTCAGCTTCTGTTCTTTGCAACTGCGAAACAATCCATTTATCGGCTGGTGAAAAATCTAAGTAACCATCAGGTCCACATTGATTATCACAAGGGGCCAGGCCATTATCTTCATCACTGCCAGGGCAGTTCATGAGAACAAAACGAGTAGCATTCCAAAGCTTATTGCAGAAGTTGCGATAGCCTTCACAGCGCTTCTGATCAAAATTGATATTGCGGCCTAGAGATGCAAGGGATGCAAAGGTAAAGCGCAAAGCATCGGTACCAAATGCCGGAATGCCTTCCGGAAATTCTTTTTTGGTTTTCTTGCTAATGCTCTCTGCTTGTTTTGGATTCATCAAGCCAATAGTGCGCTTTCCTACCAACTCTTCAATCTGGATACCGTCAATCAAGTCAATCGGATCCAAAGTATTCCCCTTGGACTTACTCATCTTCTGACCTTCAGCATCACGCACCAAACCGTGTACGTACACAGTATGAAAGGGCACCTTGCCAGTGAAGTGACAAGTCATCATTACCATGCGTGCCACCCAGAAGAAGATGATGTCAAAGCCGGTTACCAATACTGATGAAGGCAAAAAGTGATTTAAAGCGGGGGTTTCTTCTGGCCAGCCCAATGAGCTAAATGGCACGAGTGCAGAACTAAACCAGGTGTCCAGTACATCTGGGTCACGGTGAAGTTGGCCGGTATAGCCAGCAGCTACTGCTTTAGCTTTGACCTCTTCTTCAGAGCGCGCCACAAAGATCTGGCCATTATCGGCATACCAAGCGGGGATTTGATGGCCCCACCAAAGTTGGCGCGAGATGCACCAGTCTTGAATATTTTCTAGCCACTGGGTGTAAGTATTGATCCAGTTTTCTGGAACGAGTTTAATGTCGCCCTTAGTGACCGCATCTAATGCGGCGCCAGCGATGGATGAGCCGGGTTGATATTGATTATCCGGGCTTGGTTTAGACATTGCCACAAACCATTGGTCAGTGAGCATCGGTTCAATAATGGTTTGAGTTCGATCCCCGCGTGGCACCATCAATTTATGGGGCTGTACTTTATCTAGTAAGCCAGCAGTTTCTAAATCAGCAACCACTTGTTTGCGAGCTGCAAAACGTTCCATGCCTTGATAAGAGGTAGGGGCATTCTCATTGATCTTGGCATCCAAGGTAAGGATATTGATCAGCGGTAGTTGATGGCGTTGACCAACTGCGTAATCATTAAAGTCATGTGCAGGAGTTACTTTGACCACACCAGTACCAAAGTTCACATCAACGTAGTCATCTGCAATGATCGGAATTTGACGGTCACATAAGGGCAAATTAACGGACTTACCGATGAGATGTTTGTAGCGCTCATCTTCTGGGTTAACCATTACTGCAACGTCGCCCAGCAAAGTCTCTGGGCGCGTTGTGGCAACGGTCAGGTGTCCAGAGCCATCGCTCAGTGGATAGCGGATGTGCCACATGGAGCCATCTTCTTCTTCGCTTACCACTTCGAGGTCAGAAACTGCAGTACCTAAAACCGGATCCCAGTTGACTAAACGTTTGCCACGATAAATCAGGCCTTGTTCATGCAGACGGACAAACACCTCAACTACTGCTTTGGACATCTTGCTGTCCATGGTGAAATATTCTTTACCCCAATCAATCGAAGCACCAAGGCGACGAATCTGACGAGTAATCGTTGAACCCGAAGCTTCTTTCCATTCCCATACTTTCTCTAAAAATTTCTCACGACCTAAATCATGACGAGAAACTTTTTGTGCATCGAGTTGGCGCTCCACAACGATTTGTGTGGCAATTCCAGCATGGTCTGTGCCGGGAACCCATAAAGTATTTTTCCCAGACATCCGTGCATGACGTACCAAGCCGTCCATGATGGTTTGATTAAAAGCATGCCCCATATGGAGGGTGCCAGTGACATTGGGTGGTGGCAACTGAATCGAAAAATCATCCTTGCCATCATCCATAGTTGCATCCGCAATACCTCTGCGTTCCCACTCAGGACCCCAGTAGGCTTCGATTGGGGCGGGTTCATAGGATTTGGCGAGTTCGTCTGCTGAGCTGGCCGCTGGTGAATTAGGGGTATTTGAGGCATTTGGCATAAGAGGCAAATTATAATTGGGGTGATGTACTCAGACTTGCTCGCAAACCTTAATCCAGAACAACGCGAGGCAGTTACCCTCCCGCCCGTTAATGAAAATGGCCAGGCCCAGTCAGCCATGATCTTAGCGGGGGCTGGCAGCGGTAAAACCCGCGTGCTCACCACCCGTATAGCCTGGTTGATTCAGACCGGCCAGGTATCTCCTATTGGCGTCCTAGCGGTAACCTTTACCAATAAGGCCGCCAAAGAGATGATGGTGCGTCTAAGCGCCATGTTGCCTATTAATACGCGCGGAATGTGGATTGGCACCTTTCATGGTCTTTGCAACCGTTTATTGCGTGCCCACCATAAAGAGGCTGGCTTGCCATCCACTTTTCAAATTTTGGATACCCAGGATCAACTTTCCGCCATTAAGCGCCTGCTGAAGGGCTTAAAGGTAGATGATGAAAAATATCCTCCAAAGCAACTTCAATACTTTATTGCTCACGCTAAAGAAAGAGGGCAGCGCGCCAAAGAACTTGCAGTAGGCGATGACTTCCAAGCCAAGATGGCCCAACTCTATCAAGCCTATGATGAGCAGTGTCAGCGTGAAGGTGTAGTGGATTTTGCTGAATTACTCTTGCGCAGCTATGAATTGTTAAAACACAGTGAAGCAATTCGTACTCATTATCAAGAACGCTTCCGCCATATCTTGATCGATGAGTTTCAAGATACCAATGCTCTGCAATATGCCTGGCTCAAATTGTTATCAGGCCATGATGTAAGCAAAATTAATGTCAGTGGTGCCGGCAGTAGCTCTGTATTTGCTGTTGGTGATGACGATCAAAGTATTTACGCTTTTCGTGGTGCTGACGTAGAGAACATGCGTCTTTATGAAAAACAATTTCATCCCATGATGGTGAAGCTGGAGCAGAACTATCGCTCACATGGGCACATTCTCGATACCGCAAATCATTTGATCGCCAATAATTCTGAGCGCTTAGGTAAAAACCTGCGCACCGATGCAGGCCATGGTGAACCAGTTCGTATTTTTGATGCGCCGAGCGATCACGCTGAAGCAGCTTGGTTAGTAGATGAAATTAAAGCCCTTGTGAGTAGCGGTATTAAGCGTACTGAAGTGGCACTACTCTATAGAAGCAATGCACAGTCACGCATTATTGAGCACGCCTTATTCTCTGCCGGCATTCCCTATCGCGTCTATGGCGGCTTGCGATTCTTCGAGCGTGCTGAAATTAAACATGCGCTTGCCTACATGCGTTTGCTTGAAAACCCGAATGATGACACTTCATTCTCACGTGTGGTGAATTTTCCTACGCGTGGTATTGGGGCGAGATCCATTGAGGCATTGCAGGATGCAGCAAGAGCTCAGCAATCTTCTTTATATACAGCGGCTTCGTCATTAGAGGGTAAAGCAGGGGCGGCATTGGGTGGATTTGTGCGCTTAATTGATCACATGCGTGAAGCAACTCGGCATAACACTTTGCCAGAAACGGTTGAGTTTGTAATTCAGCATAGCGGCTTGATTCAGCACTATCTCTCTGAGCGTGAAGGACAGGATCGTGTGGAGAACTTACAAGAATTAATTAATGCTGCCACTGCATTTATTGCAGAAGAGGGTTACGGGCAAGATGCAACTGCAGCAATGCT
>CAIMPQ010000126.1 GCA_903843315.1 uncultured beta proteobacterium | reverse complement strand
TGAGCATGGCTTTACCTACAACTTCCCGAACCTTACAGTTGATCATGCTATGCGCAACACCCATATCCCACCAGGTTTTTGGCGTGGTGTGAATGTGAATCAAAATGCCGTCTTTATCGAATCCTTCATGGATGAAATGGCTGAGGCAATTGGGGTGGATGCGGTAGAGTTCCGTCGCCAACATATGGGCAAACATCCACGTGCAATCGCTGTCTTAAATGCCGTAGCAGATGGCATTGGTTGGACTAAACCAGCGGCACCTGGGGTGTTCCGTGGGGTAGCACAAATGCGTTCCTTCGGTAGTTATGTGGCTGCAGCGTGTGAGCTCTCTGTGAAAAACGGTAATGAAGTGAAGATCCATCGTTTTGTTGCAGCAACTGACCCTGGATACGTTGTTAATCCAGCTCAAGTTGCCCGTCAGGTGTCGGGTTCATTTGTGTATGGACTATCAGCGCTTTTCGAGGAAGAGATTACGATCGATAAGGGCGCAGTCGTCCAAAAGAACTTTGATACTTTTGGTTCTATTCGGCTATATCAAATGCCACCTGTTGAAACCATCGTCATCCAAGGTGGCGGAAAAGAATGGGGTGGTGTAGGAGAGCCAACGATCGCAGTTGCGGCGCCAGCAGTGTTAAATGCGTTCTACCGCGCTACTGGACAACGTTTGCGTACAGTGCCCTTAAAAAATAGCGGCATTAAGTTGGTTTAAGAAGTTCACTGTGAAATTGCAAGGATGAGAATGAGGTATGTACTAGTATCGCTGTTGCTAGTCTTTCTCAGTCTCAGTTCGGCGCAGGCTCAAAAAGTAGTGGGGGATTCGATTTATGAATCCCTTTCTTCTGCACCTGGTGATGTTAGTAGGGGGCGCACTATTGTTGCTAGTCGTCAAACAGGCTTATGCTTGCTGTGCCACAGCGGACCCTTTCCCGAGGAACGATTCCAGGGGAATTTAGCTCCCGAACTCACTGTCAGTAGTGCACAACTCAGTGCGCCGCAATTAAGAGCGCGCATTGTTGACGCTAGCCGTTTTAATCCGAATACCATCATGCCAGCTTATTACAAATCCGGAAACCTGAATCGTGTTGCTCCAAAATTTGCAGGACAAACCATATTAAATGGCCAAGAGATTGAGGATGTTGTAGCATTCCTGGTCAGTCTCAATTCCCAAAATTCAAGATGAAGACGAATATGAATTTCCTTCCAAGAATGCATCGCCGTGATTGGCTGAGAAGCATCCAAAAGCTCGGTTTTATAGCCCTCGGCTCTTGGTTTTCTCCCTCATTGGTATTTGCTAAGAAGGAAGATGCAGATGAGGCGATCAAAAAAATTACTGGTGGCGCAATGATTAAAGATGGGCGCGTTACATTAGTCATTCCACCACTCGTAGAAAACGGGAATTTGGTAGTTCTAACGGTAAGTGTAGATAGTCCGATGACGGCGAACGATTATGTCAAAGTGATTCATGTGGTGGCGGAAGGTAATCCATACCCCAATATTTTTGCCGCTTATTTATCACCGCGTTCGGGTACTGCCAATATCACTACGCGTGTTCGTTTAGCAGATAGTCAACGTGTCTTGGCTATTGTACAAATGAGCGATGGTAGTTTTTGGCAAGGTTCTGCAGAAACATTCGTAACCCTTTCTGCCTGCACGGAGATGGTATGAGTAAAACATCACGTACCTCTATCACCATGCCTTCTACTGCAAAGAAGGGTTCTATTATTGAAATTCGAGCAATTGCTCAGCACGATATGGAATCAGGATTTCGTTATACAGAATCTGGCAAATTAATTCCTCGTGACATTATTCACGTCTTTACATGTTCTTATAACAATGTAGAGATATTTAAAGCGGATTTCTTCTCGGGCATCGGCGCCAATCCTTTAATCATCTTCACTACTATCGCTACTGAAACGGGCACTCTTGAATTTAAGTGGGTTGGTGATGATGGTTATGAAGCGATTAATCAGGCGCGAATTACTGTTTCGTGAAACAGCAGATTTACCGGTATTTCCTGGCAAGCTGCTTTCTGTTGATTGCAGATTCAAGCGCTTTAGCAGCATCAGCGCTCCCTACTCAGCAAAAACAGTCCAGTTACGAGTTAATGTCTCCTGAAAATAGGGTAATGCAAGATGATCCCAGCCTTAATCCGGCAATGTTTTGGGTAAGCGAGGGTGAGAGTTTGTGGAATGTAAAGTCAGGCGAAAAGCGTGTCGCCTGTTCTAGTTGTCATGGTGATGCTAAAAAATCCATGCGGGGTGTAGCAACACAGTTTCCCAATGTGATCCAAGGCAAGTTACAAACCCTTGAGGGTCAAATCAATCAATGTCGAGTTGCAAGACAAGGCGCGCCTGTACTTCCTTATGAGAATAAAGAGCTACTCTCCCTCACGGTATTTGTAGCCAATCAGTCCAAAGGAATGACTATCTCCATTAAAGAAACTGCGACAAATAAAGCTGATCTTGAAAAGGGGCGCCGTTGGTTTAACGAAAGAATGGGTCAACTCAATTTGTCCTGCGCCCAATGTCATGAAGATAGAGCGGGGCTGAAGCTGGGAGGAAGCTCTATACCTCAAGGACATCCCAATGCCTATCCAATCTATCGCCTGGAATGGCAGACCTTGGGATCTTTACAACGACGCCTACGCAATTGCATGAGTGGTGTGAGGGCTCAGCAGTTTGAGTATGGCTCGCCAGAGATGGCACAACTGGAGCTCTTTTTGATGTGGCGAGCAAACGGCCTGCCCATAGAGACCCCAGGGGTCAGACCTTAAAAAGTACCTTTAGTCTGAAAAGACGACTGAAGTAGCGCCGTTAATCAAGACACGGTCATGCAAGTAATACCGCAGCGCTCTCGATAGCACGGTACGCTCCATATCACGACCCTTACGCACCAGGTCTTCAGGTGTATCGCCATGGGTTACGCGGGTAACGTCTTGTTCAATGATGGGGCCTTCATCCAAATCGCTGGTGACAAAGTGGGCCGTTGCGCCAATCAATTTGATGCCGCGAGCATGGGCTTGATGATAAGGCTTGGCACCTTTAAAGCTCGGTAAAAATGAGTGATGTACGTTGATACAGCGACCTGATAATTTGGTAGATAAATCATCAGACAAAATTTGCATGTAACGAGCCAGAATCACCATATCTACTTTTGATTCAGCAACAATCTCAAGTAGTTTTGCTTCTTGCGCTGGTTTAGTTTCAGGTGTCACCGGGAGGTGATAGAAAGGAATGTCAGCAAAATCGATGCTTGCATAAACTTCACGCGGGTGATTTGACACAATTCCACAGATGATCATGGGCAATTCACCAATGCGCCAGCGATACATCAAATCTACCAAGCAATGGTCTAGTTTGGATGCCATGATCAATATTCGCTTCAAATCTTTAACGGCGCGTAAATCCCAGATCAGCTCAAAGCGTTTGGCAATCTCTAAGAAACCGGACCTCAGGGTATTACCATCAGTTGGACAACTAAAACTCACTCGCATAAAAAAGCGTTTCGAATCTTTGTCATCAAACTGTTGCGCTTCCTCAATATCGCCACCAGCCTGAAAAATGTAGGTAGAAACTGCAGCAACAATGCCCGGTTTATTTGGACAGGTGAGTGTGAGGTAATAGTTTTCGATAGTCATGGCTAATTCATTCAATAATTGCAAGTGAACCCTAATTTTAGACTGTTACCTTGAAAGTCAGGTTGGGCGCATTATTGCGTAATAGGCTGTATTACAAAGTCGGCTGGACCTAATAAGGGCGAGCTATTGTCTGTAATAGTAGGAACGGGGATATCTACGCAAATGGGTTTGGCTGAAAGTGCATTAATAAAGCTGCAATCTTTTTTAGTAGCAGCAGACGTGGCGTGCTCTAGAGGCGATTTACCAGTAGTGGCAGAAGAAGCGAGGCTAGTAGCGGTAACTGGGTTTGCTACAGCAGCCGTGGCTACGGTTGTTCCAGCTGTGCTGGCCACGGTAGAGCCAGAGGCTCCCACTGCAGCCAGGGGTGCGACACAACCTTGGAGGCAAGTCAAACTAAAGACAAGAAAAAAACTAACCCCAGTTTTGAGTTTGGATTGAATTTTGGGTTTATTGTAATTTGCAAACAACTTTGAAAACCCCGGCTGTCCAGGACCCATCAATCACAGGCTCAAACTTACTATCAGGAGTCTTGCTATCTGAAACTACATTACCGCTACCTTTGTTGCCCGCGAATTCTTTAAATTCAATAGGGCGATAGCTAATCTCCGGACAGTTGTATTCATTAAGACCAACAATCGAGCTAACAACCTGTTTATTGTTTGGATTAACACCCGGTTTTTTTAGGTCAAGCATTGACATGATCTGGACTTTGTTTCCGCTACCACTGATAGTGTCTGCATCAGCATATACGGTCATCACTTCATTGGATCCCAACTCTTTCCATTCTGCATAAGCAGTGCTGGTTAAAGACAATAAAGTGATTGCAATGGAGGAGGTAAAAAAGGAGTTCAATTTTTTCATGAGTATTTGTCCTAATTAGTGCTTATTTTTATCAATAAGTTATTTTAAACGCCTAGGGCAAGACCTAGCCAAGTTTTACTTGATGGCCAATTCGAGTTGACGCTTGGTGTGTTCGGGCTTCATTTGTAAGGGCAGATATTCACTCTTAGCCCACAGCGGGTTCATATTTCGATAGAGCTTGCTCTGTACCCAGCCGGATTGTCCAGTCTGATAGATAAAGAGGGACTTTTCAAGGTCAGAAAAATCATAAATAGTGCGTAAACTGGGTGCCTGGATTGTTTCGTAGGGGTTGCTGGATTTGAGTAATTCAGGCCTACCTACATTGATCGAGAATCCATCTCCTGGAAAAGGAGTCTTGATATTGAAGTACTCTCCAAGTAAGGGTACCTTGCTTAAAGGGCGATGTTCCGAGATGGCGATATGAGCTTTACCCCATGCCCAACTTTTAGGATCATTGCCGTATTGACTGCTGAGATAGTCTAGCGCCTGATCAAAAGCATTATTTGAGGCATCACTACACGATTCCACAGCATTGGTTTTCGGATTGTCACACCAAGGGCTAGCAGGATTTTGTAATGCCAGAAAAAGCGAATTTCTAAAATGACGCGACCCATAGTTTTCAGTAAATAAATAGCCTAAGCGTGAGAATAAATTCCGCGTGAGTTGATCGGCCCATGCGTTAAATATCAGAGCACCTGCGCTATCCACCTTCATATCCCCATCAAAAGTTTTGCTGATCTCTAAAGCTTGAGGAGCAAGCTTATGGCTAGACTGGCTCGCTTTAAATAAGGATAGCAAGGGGGTCGCACCTAAGGAAAGGGTATCTGCCTGCATCGTTTTCATGTCATTCGCATCATGACTATTCCGAGCTTTGATGAGTTCCACAATGCGGTCATATCGTGTTGGCATTTCCCAATCCCCGGTCAATGGATTTGGGTCATTCACTGCAATGATTTTTTGATTGGCGGTAGCGATCCACCCTTGCTCTGGGTTATTACTAGAAGGTAATTGATTAAATGGCACATAGCCATTCCAGTCATATTGCTTATCCCATCCAAGGGCAGGAGCTACTCCATATAAGCCTTGATGCAATACTCGTTTCGGGGCAACACCAGCTGCTTGATAGGCGATATTTCCTTCTAAATCTGCCATCACTACGTTTTGCATGGGCGCATAGTTTTTATGTAGCGCCTCTTTAAGGGTATCTAGGTCTTTAGCACGATTGATATCCAACAAACCAACAACAGATTGGTTCTCAAGATCCAATGCAGTCCAGCGTAGCGCTAAAGCAAATCGACTAGTATCGATACTGCGCTTAGCGCGTGCATAGGAGTCGGAAATTACGGGACCATGCCGAGTTTCCTTGACCAGGAAATTGAGTGAAGGCGATCCCTTGATATCAATGATTTCCTGATGAACTTTGAATGGCAGATAGCCATCCGGTCCTCGATACATACCCGGATTACTGGGATCAATTTGCTCAATATATAAATCCTGAACATCGGGGCCGGTATTCGTAAAGCTCCATGCTAATTTATCGGTTCTTCCTAAAACAACCGCAGGGATACCGGGTAGGGTGGCACCAATCACATCCAATCCTGGAGCATTGAGGTGGGCGAAGTACCAGATGGCAGGTGCGGATAAACCCAAATGTGGATCATTTGCCAATAAAGGCTTGCCGCTGGTCGTGAGCTTGCCGCTTAAGGCCCAGTTATTCGACCCAACACCATCTTTACCGCCCGGAAGTGGTATTGAGGTAAGTTCAGTAGAGGGGAGTTTCTTAGACTTATCCTCTGCGGGACCGGGCTTTGGATTAAAGACTTTGAGATCTTGGTAGATTTTGGCAAAGTCCAAATTACTAACGGGTTCCCCAGCATCGTATGGAGGGGTAATTTCCCAGACTTGTTTAGTAGTCAGAAATTGGGAGAGCTCTAGGCGTTGCAATTCTTTTTGCCAGTTACCACCCAAATCGTAGGCCATCATTAACATCCAGGCAACGCTATCTGTTGGAGACCAATGACCCGGTTTTGATCCAGTTAAAAAGTATTCGACTGGAAGCGCCCAGCCTAAATGGGCATTGCCGGTATTCACACCATCTGCATAGGCCTGAAGTAAGCGTTTAGCTGCAACGGGGTATCGATCAAATTGGCGTTCAGCAGCGCGCTTAATGCCAAGCGTACGAATAAAGCGATCAATACTGACGGTGTCATTGCCCAATATTTCAGACAATCGTCCACTAGCTAAACGGCGATTCATTTCGAGTTGCCATGAACGTTCAGAGGCATGTAAATAGCCCAATGCAAATACCGCATCGGTAGGGGAGTTTGCTTTGATATGAGGGATATCTGCATCATCAAAAGTGATCACGACGGAATCCCCAAGACCTTTGATGGCCCGTTTACCAGAAGGACTGGTTTGGGCTGAGTAGAGGTAGGCCATAGTGCTTACTAGACAGATCACCAAGGCAAAGCCACCTATCCACATGAGGGGGCGCACAATCTTGCCAAGGACAGTCAAATTACCAGGGGATTTCATGATCGTAGTTTAGTGGTTTTGGTGAATTAAGCCCTAGCTCTCGGTAGTTAGAGCTTCCTGAGTCTTTCTGGGCTCGCGTGCTAAAATTTCGTTTGTCTTGATTTATTTAGCGCGGCAGTTACTGCTAGTGCGAGCCCGAGTGGTGAAATCGGTAGACACAGCAGATTTAAAATCTGCCGACTCAAAAAAGTCGTGCCGGTTCGATTCCGGCCTCGGGCACCAATAATTCAATCCTTTCCTCATCAAGATCTTGAGAAAAATACACCTACCAATCCTGTTATTGTTTTGCAGCTCAATCACTTCTGTGATGGGGCAATCTATTTTCTTTGATTGCAAGCGTTCGGAAAATAATTATGTCGAAGAGTATGAAATGAAAATTACTCTTGCATCTAAGACGCAAAAGGCAAAAGTATTTTTAGATAATCGGGATTTGGATCAGTCTGATGCCTTTGGAACGCAAGCTGTCAAGAGCGTCACTCTTGCCCGCCCAAATATTTTCATCGTGATAGAAGCCAGTTTTGCGCCTGAAGAAATCATGGGCACTTCCTATTCTGCCGGCACTGCCTTAACTCACATTACCCTTGATCCTGTCACTGGCAAGCTCAAGAAAGTAGAAAAAATCCAGGGCGGCATCTTGGGTGCGTCTTTGGGGAATGGAACTCACGTCAGTGAAGAAACTTGCCTCCCCGCCAAAATCCCTTTTAAACCTCAATAGGGCTTAATCGGGTTCGGTAACAAAGCCGAGTTTAGTTAGGCCGGCGCGGCGTGATGCTGCTAAGACTTGCGCTACATATTCATACTTCACGGATTTGTCAGCTCGTAAATTAATTTCCGGTTGCGGATCTTTTCCAGCAGCCTTTTCTGCATAGCCATCAAAAGTCTTTAAATCAATCGCCGTACTGTTCCAAAAGATTTGGCCTTTAGCGTCAATCGATACCTGCACTGATTCTGGTTTCACTTCATTGCGAACGCTATTGGCTTTTGGGAGTTCAACTTTGACTGCTTGTTGGATGACAGGAAGAGTAATGATGAAAATAATCAACAATACCAACATGACGTCAACCATTGGCGTCATGTTGATTTCCGCCATAATGGCGTCATCACTCTGATCCTCTTTGATATGAAAAGACATGCTTATTCTCCGGACTCTACGCGTGCACCGGTAACAAAGTAAGCAAGCAAGTCGTTACCAAAGCGATTCAGGTCGGCTACTAGCAATTTGTTTGCACGGTTGATAGCGTTAAATCCGAGTACCGCGGGGATCGCAACTGCTAAACCTAAAGCGGTCATGATGAGTGCCTCACCGATTGGGCCCGCTACCTGGTCAATATGGGCGCTACCAGAGCTGCTAATTGAGATTAAGGCATGGTAAATGCCCCATACGGTACCGAATAATCCAATAAATGGTGCCACCGCGCCAGTAGATCCCAGGAAGGTGAGTCCTTTTTGTAATCCTGCAGCAATGCTATCAACACTATTTTTCAGACTCCGGGCCATCCACTCGGAATAATTGAGTGTTTGTAGCAGTTCGCGATGGTTAGTCGATTGGCTTTGGTGATGGGTTGATGCGCCAGCTGCCGATTTAGCGATGTGATAGTAAGGGTTGCCTGGTTGATGAGTAAAGGCATGCAAGCCTTGCTCATAAGAAGTGGCACGCCAGAACTGATCGACTTGAGGCTTTAGTTTGCGTAGATTGCGCAAGTCCCAGAAGCGGGTCAGCAAAATCACCCAGGTAATAATCGAGCAGGTCAGGAGTGCAAGCGCTACAAAGCGGGTAATGAAGTCGCCTTCGAGCCAAAGATTTGCTATGCCAAATGGTGTATTCATATTAATTAGTTCTTGAGGTTAAATTTGATTAAGAGGTTAGTAGAAATTCTTTGGGGTGAGCCATTTACTAAAAAAGGTTTGAAACGATAACGCCTACCAATTTCACTTGCTGCGCGATCAAGCCGTGGAAAGGTGCTTGATTGCAATAGAGCGATATCTTCGACACTGCCCGTTTCATCAATAATTAAACGCACTACAACTGAGCCTTGCTCCCCTGATCTCTTTGAGAATGAAGGGTAGTAAGCGTCGGCATCCGGTAGGTAGACAACAACGAGTTTACCAATGTCAGTCTGAATCGGTGTGCCGCTAGTACCCCCTGTAGTAGCAGGGGCTACAGATGCATTTTGTAGCTGCGAGTCGCTCTTAGCCTCAGATGGCTTTTGGGGTGGCGTTTGTTGTTGGGCTGGAGTCTGGGAAGGTGCGGGCTTTGGTAAAGGCTTTTCCTCAACCGGTTTCTTAGGCTCTTCCTTTGGTTTTGGCGGGGTAGCAGCTGGCGCTTGCTGACTTTTCTGGGCAGCCTCTGGGCTCACTAAGTTGACCGCAACACGTTCATCATCTGATTTAGTGGGCTGCGAACTCCAATGTAAAAATTCTAAAGCAGGCAAAGCATGCAACAGCAGAACAATGCAAATAATGATCCGTTCTGACTTGGTAAACGGCATGTGAGAATCTATTTTCTGCAATAAGGC
>CAIMPQ010000125.1 GCA_903843315.1 uncultured beta proteobacterium | reverse complement strand
CGTTCCGCATCTAAGGCTTGCACACGAGTAGCTAACTTTTCTTGTGCCAAGCCACCACGAATCGAGCTCACTTCAGTAAGAATCTTGATCTCAGCGCCAATTTGATCAATTTGATTGCGTGCAGCTGTCAAAGTGCGACGTTGATCAGCCACTAACTGGCTATATTGTTTTGGAACACGTGAATAATCCGGTTCACGATTTTCTAATAACGCTCTGAGCGATTCTACTTTGGCAAAGAGACCCCAGAATTTAACATTGAGTGTTTCGAATTCAACGGTAGGTTCGGTAGCATTAAAGCGCATGAGGACTTGTCCCTCAACTACCCGTTGGCCGTCTACGACATTGATTGCAGAAATTCTGCCACCATCAACGTGTTGCAAAATTTTGACTGATTGAATTGGTGTCACTTGACCAGCAGCATTTGCAACTACATCTAAGTTTGCAAAAAAACTCCAGATTAAAAAGATCACTAAGGAGTAAGTTGCCAACTTAATGGTGGTGCGCATATAACTCGGTGGCGTAGCTTCTTCCAATAGAATCGCTTTCGCCAAGAAATTATCATTGCGCTTACCCAAGACCAAACTGGTCTTGTCATCGATATTAGCTATGGGGCTAGTACTCATTGCGTAATGGCATCTAATCTATTTATTGGAGATAGATCCATTAAAACAAGCCCTTAGGCGCTTGAGATGGGAGACGTCGCCTGACATTTATAGTACTTAAGTACTACATATTTAGGATATATATCCTAATAACTATATAAAATATAGTCTAAATGACGATTTTGAGTGCCAAAACCGCCAAAATAAATGAGTATTAAAACTATGCTGCCAGCGGTGGAGGCTTCAGAATATCGGCTGGAGGAGCGGCAGCTCTTAAATAGCCCTTATCAAAGACCAGCAAGGTATCGGCCATCAATATGTGACTTGGGCGATGGCTGACATAAATCACGGTAGATTTACCCTTTAAGACCTTCAAAGCCTCAAGCAACTTAGCGTCCCCCTCGTTATCCAAGCCAGCACCTGGCTCATCAAACAACATAATGGGCGCACGGGTGATAAAGGTTCTTGCTAACAGAATTTTTTGCTTCAGGCCAAATGGAATTTCATCCATATTGTCACCTAATCGAAAATCCAAGCCACGAGGCAAAGCCAACACTTGGCGCAATGCACCTGCCATTTCTAAAGCTTGAAATACTTCGTTATCAGTCGCATCTGGTCGAGCTAAACGTAAATTTTGCGCAATCGATGCTCTGAAAAAATGCGGATCTTGAGGTGCATACCCAATCATGCGACGTAGTGCATACGGATCAAGTTGTCGAATATCAACGTTATCAATCAAAATACTACCGGCTTGGGGTTGATATAAACCTAAGAGCATTTTCAATACAGTCGATTTACCCCCACCATTGGCGCCAGTAATCGCAACCATGTCACCAGGATTGATTTTGAACTCCACGCCGATCAAGGCTGGGTCAGCATTAGGGGAATACCGAAAACTCACTCTCGAAAACTCAATACGGCCCTGGGTTCCACGGGACATTGGTGCAACTGCAGATTCAGAGCGCTCTCCTTGAATCGACATCAATACATCAATTTGACGAATCGCTCCTCGAACCCGTTCAATCCGGTTCATGCTGGTAAAGATGGTTTGGAATGGTGACAGTACGCGCCACATCAGCATCATAGAAACCATCAAGGCTCCAGCACCAAGCGTTTGTGCGAATACTGCTGGCACAGTCAAGGCGACAATTAATAAAGCAGCGATCATCATCACAAAATAAGAGATACCAACCAACATCGATGAAATTTGCTCCGCCTTAAAGCCTGCCATCGAAGCCTCAGCCGAAATATCTTTAAAGCGCTCTAACCATAAATATTGGGCGCCGGATTCACGGACCTGGCGCATCTTTCCAACCATCTCAATGAGAAATTCTGAACGCTTGTTCGAGGTTCTTCCGACAATACTGCTGCGTTTATTGGCTTCACGATAGAAGGCCCAATAGAGGAAGGTATACACCGTTACCATTGCAGTAAAGATCAGTAGTGCAATGGGATTCATAAATGAAAGCGCGATCAATAGGACTAATGTGGCTGGAGACTCTAGGATCGTAGAAGCAAGGGCACCAGTAAAGAGATCCCGAATACCCTCAAATGATTGGATTCGGGAGATTTGAGATCCAACAGAAGCGCGCTCTGTATAAGACGGAGGCATGCGCAAGAGATGACGCAAAATACTAGTGCCAAACAGGAACTCGATGCGCCCCGCAATATACGCTAACAAATGAGCACGATGACGAATAAAGTAAAAAGAGCCAAACGTAGCAATCAAGGCGCCCGCAGCCAAATACCAGAGAGTGAGATTAGAGCCTGATGGAATCACGGTGCTGTAGACCACCATCAAGAAGATCGAGCTGGCAATCGTGACTAGACCAAGTACTAAAGCGGAGACCCCCGCCTGCCCAATGGTCGGCATAAAGCGCCATAAAACATTGGCAGTCCAGGACTTACCAATGGTTTGAGAAATATCTTCTTTTTTATAAAAATAGGCTGAGCCCTGCATTCCTAAGTTGGGCTCCAGGCGTGCCTCATCGATAGCATCCACCCCCACCCGCATATTTTTTCCGGATTTACCTACTACTACAAACGCAGCAATATTGTCATCAGGCACAAAAAGGCAAGGCAAAGATCGCACATCCAAATCACCCAATTGACAATGAATTCCAGCAACGGAGTATCCCAGTAGCGCCATGGAATTTTGCAATCCAGCTAAGTCCAAATTTTCAGTGTAATAAGGTAAGGACTCGGCAACCTCACGAGCGGTATAACGACTGTATAAAAGCTTTAACAACAGCACTAAACAATTGGCAAAGTCTGTTGGCTCACGGAAGTTAGCGCCAACCATAGAATGCATATACTCCCAATGCTTACTCTCTGTAACGTCATCTATTTTTTTAAGTTCAAAAAACTCGGCTAATGGAACTGGGCGATAACCACTTGGTAGGCCATTAGAACGGGGGTCATTTGCCGAGCTGGTATTACCATCAATATCAACCAAGAAATGAAACTCGTCACCACTACCGGGAGCGGGGGGTGGGCCTTCACCAGCCTGAGAGATTTTTCCTTCAGCGAGATGCAAAGTACGGTGGGCAAGCTTTTGGAATACTGGTCTTTGAGAAACCATCACTAAAGTAATTTTTCCCTTAATCGCCTCAATGAAACGTAATAAAAGCGCATCCCCTTCGGCATCAATCGCAGAGGAGGCGTTATCAAACAAGATGACATTGGGTGAGCTCGATAGTGCACGGATGATGGCAATTCGTTGACGATATCCTGGTGAAAGACTATCGGCAGTCATATCACCCACTGGGGTATCCCAACCGCGAGGTAATTTCGCCACAAAGTCACTAAGGCCTAATTCTTTTGCTGCTTGCAAGGCAATTTCAATTCGGTCAGAGTCAAAAATAGTAATGTTATCTAGCAATGATCCATCAAAGAGGACTGCCTTTTGCGGTAAATAAGCAACGCGGTTTGAAAGCTCGATCGGATTTAAGGATTGAATGTCAT
>CAIMPQ010000124.1 GCA_903843315.1 uncultured beta proteobacterium | reverse complement strand
TTGATCGGGAATATTTTCAAAACCGTACATCCGAGCTACTTCTTCAATCAAATCTTCTTCGATCTCAATATCAAAACGATAGCTTGGTGGTGTAACGATTAATACATCACCCTCTTGCTTAAATTCAAAACCCAGGCGCTGAAATACATCAGCAACGACTTCTTTAGTAAGTGGGATGCCAATAACTTTTTCTGCACGCGCCAACCGCAATTTGACTGCATTACGCTCTGGCACATTGAGAATCTGGTCATCTACGGGGCCTGCTTGACCACCACACACCTCGATAATCAGTGAAGATAGATATTCAAGGCAATTCACGGTATTTTGTGGATCAACGCCGCGCTCAAAACGGTGAGCAGCATCCGTGCTGAAATTAAAGCGGCGGGTGCGGCCCTGAATTGCTGAAGGCAACCAGTAGGCCGCTTCAACATAAATATTTTTAGTGCTGTCACTAACAGCACAATGATTGCCACCCATGATTCCAGCAAGTGCGACTGGACCTTTTTGATCCGCCACTACCCCTGCTTCTTGCATCTTGCCAGCAGAGTCTGGGCCTTGCAAAATGACTGTCTGGCCATTTAATAGCTCAAGTGTTTCGCCAGCTTTTGCCCAACGGACGGTGATATCACCCTCTAACTTGTCAATATCAAACACATGGGTCGGTTGACCCATTTCTAACATGACGTAGTTAGATAGATCTACTAACGCTGAAATGCTTCTTTGACCAGCACGTGCCAAACGTTGCACGATCCAGTCAGGTGTTTTTGCTTGCGGATTTACCCCGCGAATTACACGACCTGCAAAGCGTCCACAGAGGTCTTTATTCTCAACAGCGACTTTAACTTTGTCATTGATTGACGCTACTGGTACTGTCCATTTAGGCACGCAGAGTGCTGCGCCAGTGATTGCGGATACTTCTCTAGCCATTCCTATTAAGGAAAGGCAATCAGCTTTATTTGGGGTTAATTTAATAACAAAGATTTGATCATCTAGGTTTAAGTATTCGCGAATATCTTTTCCAACAGGTGCGTCTGTAGGTAATTCCAAGATACCTTCGTGATCATCGCCAAGACCCAGTTCACGACCAGAGCACAACATACCTTGACTTTCTACACCCCGCAGCTTGCCCACTTTTATCATAAAAGGCTTGCCACCCGCTTCTGCTGGAGGCAATTCTGCACCTACCAAGGCGCAAGGTATCTTGATACCAGGACGGGCGTTCGGTGCACCGCATACGATTTGCAACTCTTGACCCGTACCCGCATCGACTTTGCAGACGCGTAAGCGATCTGCATCGGGATGCTGCTCAGCTGACAGAATCTGCGCAATCACAATCTTGGTGAATGCTGGAACTACTGAATATTGTTCTTCGACTTCTAATCCCGCCATCGTCATGGCATGACCCAAGCCATCGCTATCAAGCGATGGATTTACATACTGACGGAGCCAAGATTCAGAAAATTGCATAGTGTGGTCTATTCATTCTTATGCAGGGAACTGCGCTAAGAAACGCAAATCATTTTCAAAGAAGAGCCGTAAATCATCTACACCATAACGCAACATCGTTAAGCGCTCTAAACCAGAGCCAAAAGCAAAACCGGTATAGCGCTCTGGATCAATACCCATATTGCGCAACACATTTGGATGTACCTGCCCTGCTCCGGAGATCTCTAGCCAGCGTCCGGCAAGCTTGCCGCTACCAAAGGCCATATCAATTTCTGCTGAAGGCTCAGTAAATGGAAAATAGGAAGGACGAAAACGGACTTGTAATTCGTTGGTTTCAAAAAAAGTTCTTAAGAAATCGGTATAAACACCTTTCAGATCTGCAAAGGAAACAGTTTCTGCAATCCATAAACCTTCAACCTGATGGAACATCGGTGAATGGGTAGCATCACTATCCACACGATAGGTTCTACCAGGCGCAATCACTTTAATTGGAGGCATAACATCAGCGTTGGCATATTTCTTCACATGCTCACTCGCATAACGGACCTGAATTGGACTGGTGTGCGTGCGCAATAGCAAAGGCTTCTCATGAGAGTCTTTGCCGTCAATATAAAAAGTGTCCTGCATCGAACGTGCGGGATGATTCTCCGGACTATTTAAGGCAGTGAAATTAAACCAGTCGGTTTCAATTTCAGGGCCATCAGCCACATCAAAACCAATAGAGCGGAAGATCTCTTCAACCCGTTCCCAGGTACGCATCACCGGATGTAAGCTACCTACTGCTTGGCCACGGCCAGGCATAGACACGTCAATTGATTCTGCCGCAAGACGTTGCAGCAACACGGCATCAGCCAAAGCTTGACGACGGTCTTGTAATGCAGCTTCTACTTGGGTTTTGATTTGATTAATTTGGGCGCCAGCACTCTTGCGCTCCTCAGGCGACATTCCACCAAGCGCTTTTAAACGCTCAGTGAGAACACCTGACTTGCCGAGATACTTGGCTTTCGCGTCCTCTAGAGTTGCCGGATCGGCAGCTCCGAGGAAATCACGTTTAGCATCCTCGACAATTTGGTCGAGAGAAACCATTGCAGCTTAGTTTTTTAAAAACTAAGAATTAAGCTGCAGCGTTTACTACGGATTTGATCCGAGTAACCAAAGCCGCAAAAGCCGCTTTGTCAGCAATGGCCATATCAGAAAGTACTTTACGATCGAGATCGATTGATGCTTTCTTCATACCATTCATGAATACGCTATAGGTCATGTCATGCTGACGAACTGCCGCATTGATACGGGCAATCCACAAAGCGCGGAATACTCGTTTTTTATTGCGACGGTCACGATAGGCATATTGACCAGCACGCATAACCGCTTGCTTAGCAATACGGAATACGTTCTTACGACGACCGCGGTAACCTGTTGCGGCATCAGTGATTTTTTTATGACGGGCTCTTGC
>CAIMPQ010000123.1 GCA_903843315.1 uncultured beta proteobacterium | reverse complement strand
TTAACTCATTCAACCACCACTTGCGGGCCGGCCTATACATTACCGTTGCTTTCGTATACTCGGCAAAAATACGAGGCACTATTTCAAACCCTCCAAAATGTGAAGCAAGAATAATCAAGCCTTTTCCATTTTTAGATAGCTCAATAATTTGATCCAGGTTTTCTATTGTGGCCATATTGATAGAGGCCTGTGGATGCTTCCAAATCCATAGAGTATCCGCAAACATCATCCCAGATTCTGCCGCCACTCTCCATGGGGTTAATTTAAATCCACAATAATTTGCGGCGCTTTGATGATTTTTATTTAAGCGCGACCGATACTTAGGGGAGCACAAGTAAATCAAAAGCCCTATGCCAGCCCCTGCAAGCTGAAGGATTGCCAAGGGAAGTAAGCTAAAGAGGCCCAGTATGAAATACAACATTGGACATTCTAGACCCTATTAACGAAAAAACCACCCGAAGGTGGTTTTAGTGTGTCTGGGTGGCTTGAGGCGGTATCAAGCAGGGCAAGGGAGGCTTAGTGTTGCTTTCAAGAGCACGGCCATTTTTTTGCCATCGCATCAAAGACAAGAGAGGCAAAAGCTTCGCTCATTCTATTTGGTTGCGTGGCAACATAATCACTCACCACTTGGGCGCGCCCTTTAATATCGATATTTTGTGGCACACAAATTTTTTTGTCGTAATTGGCATTATCTTCAACTCCTAAAATAATCCCAATACATAACCCTTGATTAAAATCATCTTCTTTTGCTTTACCTTCTGCTATCTCATTACATACCAACTTGAATCTAGCCGTGCTTAGATCGGGCATGCTATTCATATTAAATTCTCCAAAAGCCCACAAGGGACTCACATAAAACAAAGCAAGGATTAGGGTTAAAACCTTGCTACTTAGCTTCTCATTCATATATGGAGTTTAATAAAAAACAGCCCGCAGGTGTTTTGGTATTTCTTAGTTGCCTAGAGGCCCTATCCTAATCTTGATTGCCTTTGGCTACTGAACGCATGATTCGTAATAGCTCTACATCGTGACTTGGAAGGCCATCCAGCAGGCCTAGCAAATGAGGCACATCTTTAACAATTTGGTCGCCACCATAGAACCTCAAGGCCCAATTAGGAAATAGTCTTTGATCAATTGGTTCGAATTCAATTCGGTGAAGAATCTTATGGCGATAGTCTTTCTGAATTTTTTCCCAAATGAATAGAACATCTTTTCTCCTCCCCTCAAGAATCTGTGCAAAATGGCCGTTTTCATAAAATAAGGCGCCCGTAAGCTCATGTCCCTGATTCCATTTATGGGCAACATCGAATAAATGAACTAGGCTTGACAAGCCCATATCCTGGGTTGCTTTGCTGACATAGCTCAGCTCAACTAATTGATTCGGATCGTCTGATCTCACTTTGCCCTCTCCTGCCTTCAAGATGCCTATAAAAACTAAAATCAGTTTGTTCTTTTAGTCACCAAGCTTATATGGGCAATAACCCTAAAGCCCTAAATGTAAAACCACCCGAAGGTACTTTTACTGTTTTTTGGTGGCCTGACTCGACCAGTGCAGCAGATACCTCATCCCCTATTAGCTTTTAGTTAGCTTACTTCTTCCATGTACAAAAAGCCTTTTGCCAACAAAGTTCACTACCAAAGAAATTAAAGCAGTAAAAGCGCCCGTCACAATTGCTTCTGTAGAGACCCCGCCAAAGTGACTTGGATGCGCCATTAAATCCGCAATAAAGCACATGCCGCCGGTAATACCAGCGACTATATATTTATTGCCAAACCAGCGATGAGTAAACAGTGAAAAAATAAGAACGCCGACGCCGGTGATAAGCCCCGTCTCTGTTGCCTTTTGAAGGTGCCCAATAGTTGCCAACCAAATATTGCCCTGAACCATAACCAATAGACAGGCAGGGGTCGCTTCGCAAAACGGTGTTAGAAAAAGCTTCATTTTTTGAATCAGCATTTTGAACCCCCATCAATAGGAGAGTCCAAAGTAACATGCCCAAGCAAATCACACAAATGAAAAAACCACCCGAAGGTGGTTTTGGTGTTTCTTAGTAGACGGAGTCTGTCGTTTAAAACGACATCCATCCAATAGAAGTTATTGCGCAGATTTTGCTTTCCAGCCATCGATGCTAATAGTGCCAGCACCTGATGAGGCCAATACCAATAAGCCACCAGTTACGGCAATGTTCTTAAAGAATAGTAGCTGAGCAATAAATGCGGCGTCGGCTGGAGCGGCCCAGAACGGATGCCCAACAATGCTTGCCAGTACAGTAAAGATAGCTAAGCCGATTGCTACAAAATGCGTTTTATAGCCAAGAATCAAGGCAAGACCGCCCAAAACCTCAATGGCAATGACTATCCAAATTAAAACAGCTACCGCTGGCAATCCAAGGGATGTGAAATAGCCTGTTGTACCCTCCACACCCATTAATTTATTTAAGCCTGCCGGCAGAAACAATGCCGCAATAGCAAGGCGACCTAGGAGGTTTAATACATTTTCAAAATTCTTCATTTTTTTCCTTGTAAATAATTGATATAGAAGAGCTCTTAGAGCTTGTTATTACTAGCGTCACAAAATGGTTGACTCTTTCTTTGGCAGCAAGAACAACAGCAGTAGTGCTGGCTGGCGGATACTTCAACTGCATAAGGTGCTTTCTGAGCAATATGGGTTGATTGTGGCTCCTTTAGCTAATAAAAATGGATTTCAGGGTTTTGAGAGATTCTTCTATTTCTTTCATCTGTTTTTTTGACAGCTTTTGAAACGCCATTTCAAGATGCTGAAGATGCTCTGGAAAAGCTTTTTCGAAGATCTTTTGTCCTTTAACAGTTAGCGTCAGAAAATGACTGCGAGCATCATCGGGATTTTCTAGGATGGCAATAAATCCTTTCTGAACCATTCGCTCAACGACGCCAGTTAGGGAGCTCTTAGAAATAAGCGTTTTTTCTCCCAACTGCTTATACGTGATCGGCGGCTGATTGCCTAGAGTCGCAATCACATCAAATTGAACCGGCAATAACCCCAACCCTCTGATATGGGTAGAAGAGTAGCCCTCAAATCCTTGATAAGCTCTAGCCAGTTGTTTAATAATGGGAAGAAAGTTCATATATGTACTAATATAGTCCATATATTGACCAATGTCAAGCTCCGTCTCTAAACCCAATGAGTTCGTAGCGTCAAACGACATAGGCTAGCGCAAGTATAGAAAATGGATGGGGCCTTTTAAAGAAAGCCGATGAATCAAGGGGCATGAAAAACCACCCGAAGGTGGTTATGGTGTTTCTTGATGGCCCAGGTTGGAATCGCCTGGGACCTAAGGTGCTTAATCCTACTTTGCTCTATTACATCTTCACAATATGCCAAGCACCATTTAAGAAGCCGTCTCCAGTTTTATCTCCTGGCTTAATATCTTTAACCCAGAAATATAGCGGCATCCCTTTGTAGGCCAATTGCTTCTTGCCATCATCACGAGTGATAACAGAATAATCGCCCGATACTGCTGCACCACTATCAACCAACAGTGGCGGCCAATTAGCGGCACATGGTCCATTACACGCAGACTTGCCTGAACCAGCCGTATCTTTGTCAAAGGTATACAGGGTCATATTGTTACTGCCCACTAACATCCCATCATTTACCTTGGTATACGGCGCCATTGCCCCGCCTGTCATTGAAGCGCATGCCGCTAAAGTAGCAACAGCTACCAATCCAATTAACAGCCTTTTAATACGATTCATTTAGGTCTCCTTTTAAAGTTATCCAAATACTCTACCCCTAATTTATCTTTATCGCTTGACACCATTAAGAGTAAAGGGAATAGGAAATAAAACCGCCCAAAGGTAGTTTTAGTGTTTCCTGGTAGGCCGGGGAAGAATCGACTAAGGACAAAGTTATCTCATCCTATTTCCAGTAAGCTGGTTGCTTTCTATGAGAATGTGTAAATGAATATTAATTCTGATTTTTCGCTGAAGGCCGTAATTAATACCGCGGACTTAGACTGGAACCTCTCACCTATACCGGGCATCGAAAGAAAATATCTTGATCGAGTTGGCGATGAGGTTGCGAAAGCCAGCTCACTGGTTAAGTACAGCCCCAAATCATCTTTCACTGAACATACTCATGGTCGCGGAGAAGAAATACTGGTTCTAGAGGGTGCATTTTCTGATGAGAATGGTGACTACTCGGCTGGTACCTATATTCGCAATCCACCCAACAGCAAACATGCTCCATACTCAAAAGAAGGTTGCGTCTTATTTGTAAAACTACGGCAATTTAACGACCAAGATGGTTCAATAGTAAGAATAGATACAACCACAGCCCCCTGGCATCCTGGCTTAGTTCCCGGCCTATCCGTAATGCCACTACATGAATTTGATGGAGTTGGAACAGCTTTAGTCCACTGGGCGCCAAATACAATTTTTAATCCCCATGTTCATCCAGGCGGAGAAGAAATATTTGTTCTCAAGGGTGTGTTTCATGATGAGCATGGTTCATATCCCGCCAGAACGTGGATAAGAAGCCCTCGATATAGCAAACACGCACCCTTCACCAAGTCTGAGGGCGCACTCATCTATGTAAAAACTGGCCATCTCAGTAACCTAGTTTGATTAAATGAAAAAACCACTCGAAGGTGGTTAGGGTGTTTCTTGGTGGTCTGAGGGTGGAATCAACCAGGGGTGGGGATGCCCGACTCTATTTCTTAGACTTATATTTTTGGATAGCCCCTTTTAAATCCGAATACTCCTCGCAGCCAAATGTACAGACCTTATCTAATCTGGCCAATAAAGCCTCAGCACCAGGCAGATCATTATTAATTAACTTTAGCATCCCGTAATATTCAAGAGCGCCGCGATGATTTGGGTCTATTTTTAAAGCGGCTTGATAGTACTTTTCTGCCCCCGCCAAATCGGGTGGCTGCTTCTTGCGAAGACTGTAGCCCATCAAATTATTCCAATCCGCAGAACTTATTTCATTGGCGCCTTGTAATTGCTTGATAGCCTGATCGTACTTTTCAGACTTAATACTTGTCCTTACTTCAGTTAGCCAAATTGGGTCTGACTTAACAGGTGTAGTATCTGCCGCTTGAGATGAGCCAACTATCGAAAGGAGCAATAGAACTGCCGAGAGTATTTTTTTCATTTGAATGCCTGTGGTTGATAGCCCCTCTTTTATAAACGGATTATTTAATTCGCGCTTGTGCAGAGGCTAAATGAAAAAACCACCCGAAGGTGGTTTTGGTGCTTCTTGGTGGCCCGGGGCAGAATCGACCAAGACCTCAGGAGATTCTCATCCTACCTCTAGACTACTTCCAGATAAGGTTCAATTTCTTATGCGAAGCGGCGCAATCTCTCAAATAAAGATTAATGAGGCTTTGGTAAGGAATACCAACTTCTTCTGAAACAGATTTGAAGTAGCTCACTGAATCCTCGTCCAGTCTAATGGTTATGGGCTTCTTGAGCATAGAAGCATATGGGTTTTTACGAGCCTTTGAGAAATCATATTCTTTACGCATCTTCATCACCTTTAATAAGCTTTTGACTCTTTAGGGGTTGCCTTACGAGCCGAAATAATACGAACGACATTACCCTCGCTTCGATAACAATGGCAAACCAAAATCACACGAAGAGAATGACTTAATCCC
>CAIMPQ010000122.1 GCA_903843315.1 uncultured beta proteobacterium | reverse complement strand
CGATCCCGATGGTGCCATTAGTGCCATTTATAAAGGGATTGCTAGACAAGTAGCCATTCGGGTTGCTACTCTATCTAAAGATATGAGCAGTAAATTTCCAAACATTGTGGTTCAAAACACCTAAGGCCTTGAGTATTTATGCGCTTTGCAGTTTTAATGCGTAAGCAAAACATTGATAACCCATGGATTTCCTTTCGATGGGTTCCTCAGGAGGTGTTGCCTGATTTCGGGCAATTTAGCGACAACAGTCATGCCAAGAATCCGATCTCTGGCCATTTTTTGGGACGCGATGCAGATGGTGAGTCTTGGGTATTCACTGGTTATGAGCTTGATCTTTTTCCCGATGAAGCTGAAGGCTATTACCTGAATGTTTCCGCAACTACCCCTTGCTGGTTTGTGATGTGGCGCTTAGAAGAAGATGTAGATCGATATATTGATGAGCAATCTCTTGCCTTGGCTAAGTCTGAAACTACCTTTGCCGTTCCCCATCGTATTTGTGTGAGCTATAACGAAGCAGCACGACTTCTTGATGGTGGAGAGTCAGTGGATACAGTGCCGATGACCGATGAGCATGCTTCTTGGTTGCAAGAATACGTAAACGATAACTATCGACCTGAAGTAAAAAAACGTCATAAGCCAGCTTCATTCAAGGGTGCTGAGCGCCCAGCGGAGGAGTGATGGCAGATGGATTTTTAGGTCGTTGGTCTAGACGTAAAGCAGGTAAGCAGGATGAGCTAGCAGAAAAAAGTGCGGAAGCTACTCCCGCTCCGGCTGTAATACCGGCTAGTCCAGATTCTGAAGCGCTCCCGCCCGCCTCACTGGAAGATGTCGAGAAGATCGATCGGTTTGCCCCAGATTTTTCTGCTTTTATGAAACCTGATGTAGATCCTGCTGTTCAACAGGCTGCCATGAAGAAAATGTTTACTGACCCCCATTTCAATATCATGGATGGTTTAGATATTTATATTGGTGATTATTCCAAGCCCGACCCTTTGCCGCCAGGAATGCTGGAGAGAATGGTGCAGAGCGATATGCTCAATCTGTTCCGCAAACCAGCTGATGAGTTGGCTAAAGAGGCAAATCAAGAGGCCAATCAAGAGCAAAAGCAGGCTAATCAACAATCGGCAGAGAAGCAATTGCAAGATGACTCTTTAGGGGTTCAAAATCAAACTGATTTAACATCCTCCCATTCCTCCCCTGATAAACGTTCTGATGAGTTGGAAAAATTACCAGTTGAGCCCGCTCAGAAAAAAACCTAAGAAGATAGCGAATGAGTCAAAAATTAGTCTGCAACTGTAATGGCACGATGCCTTTGGATGCGAAGGCTTTGGGCGTTCCTATTCATAATTCCTTGTGTAGGCAAGAGGTCGGATCCTTTTTGAAGGCGCTCGACGGATCTGATTCATTGGTTGTTGCGTGCACGCAAGAGAGCGCTTTATTTGCTGAGCTGGCTGATCAAGCTGAAAAACCGTTAGTTGCGCCACTGCGTTTCGTCAATATTCGAGAAGTAGCTGGCTGGACTCAAGAAGCAAAAGTATCCGGCCCTAAGATTGCAGCATTGTTTGCTTTGGCAGATATGCCTGAGGCAGAGCCAGTCCCTGTGGTCAATTATGAAAGTGAAGGTCGCTTACTCATTGTGGGTGCTGGATCTCAAGCGCTTCCTTGGGCAGAAAAGTTAAGTCAATCACTGGATGTCTCTGTTTTATGTACAGAGCCTGGCGATTTACCGCTGATGCGTAACTATCCTATTTATTCAGGTGTAGTTACTAAGTTAGATGGTTTCCTGGGAAAGTTTTCAGTAGATTGGGATTTGCAAAATCCGATTGATCCAGAGATGTGTACCCGTTGCGGCGCTTGTGTTGAAGTCTGCCCAGAAAATGCAATTGATCTTTCATTCCAGATCGATTTATCAAAATGCAAGTCCCATCGCTCCTGTGTCACTGCTTGCGCGAGTATTGGCGCCATTTCTTTTGAGCGTAAAGATCGTGAGCGCAATGCCGAATTCGATTTGATCTTGGATTTGCGTATAAATCCCAAGATGCGGATGAGTCAAACTCCGCAGGGCTACTTTGCTCCTGGTAAAGATCCGTTAGACCAAGCATTGGTGGTGAATCAATTGCTGGAGATGGTAGGCGAGTTTGAGAAACCTAAATATTTTTCGTATAACGAAAAAGTGTGCGCGCATGGCCGTAACGGTAAGGTAGGTTGTAGCTCTTGTATTGATGTTTGTTCAACGGGCGCCATTAGTTCATTGTTCAAGGGTGGACAAGGCAGTGTTGAGGTCAACCCAAATCTCTGTATGGGTTGTGGTGCCTGTGCCACTGTATGTCCTTCGGGTGCGATGCGTTATAACTACCCAAGCGTCCCTCATCAGGGTAAAGAGCTCAAAACTGTCGCCACAGTGTTTACTGCTGAAGCGAAAAAGATTCATCAGGCGATGACTCCAAGTCTACTTTTGCATACCCTAAAAGCAGGTACCCAGATGATTGATAGTTTGGGTCGTGCGGCGCACTTAAAGCCTAAGCAATTCGAGGGCTTGCCAGCCTTTATGATTCCTTATGGCATTGAGCACATTGCCTCTACTGGTTTGGATCTCTGGCTAGGCGCCTTAACTTATGGATTTGCTGAGGTCGTGTTGCTCTTAAGTGGTGATGAAGACCCGGCTTATCGTGCCGCTCTTGAGGAGCAAGCCAATTTAGCTAATGCCATCTTGAATGCTTATGGTTTCGATGACCGTATTCGCTTAGTGATGGCTGATTCTGCCGAGGATTTAGAAACAGTTTCAAAAGCGATGGCTGAGCTTCGTCAGCGGGGCTCACTTGCTCCGATCTGCACGCCGGCAAGCTTTGGCTTATCTAATCAGAAGCGAGAAACCGTTGAGGCTGTGCTTGAGTATTTGCAAAAACAGGCAAAGACGCCATTGCCTGAAGCAGGCGTTGTACTACCAAAATCTTCTTTGTTAGGTGGCCTGCTCATTAATCAAGACGCTTGCACCTTATGCATGTCCTGTGTGAGTAGTTGTCCTGAGGGTGCACTTCTGGATAACCCAGACGAACCCAAACTTTCTTTTATCGAAAAGCAGTGTGTGCAATGTGGCATTTGCGTTCAAACTTGTCCCGAACATGCTTTGACTCTGAATCCACGCCTGCAAACTGTTGAGCAGCGTAAGCAAAGGGTGACTTTGAATGAAACCCAAGCTTTCCATTGCATTAGCTGCGGCAAGCCTTTTGGAACCATGAAAATGGTCGATCTAATGCTAGCTAAGTTGGGTGCCCATGGCGCCTTTGCCGGTGCGGCAATGGATCGACTCAAGATGTGTAGTGATTGTCGGGTTGTAGATATGGTGAAAAAAGAAATATGAGCGAAATGGCCAAAGAAGCAGCAAAAGAAAGTTCATCGACTGAGGTTGGGGACATCGGCTTACCAGAGGATCTAGCTAGGGCGGACCTATATGGTTTGATTGCCAGATTTTTCCATCTTCCGCCTGATCAAGAGTTATTAGATCAAATTGCCGCAACTGCCGATCAGCACGATGCTGCTGATGAAGCGCCATTGGCTAAGTTATGGATGGATGTTGTAGAGGTAGCTAAAAATAATCCAGCCAAGGCTTGGCATGATGAGTTTGATCTGAATTTCATTAGTGTAGGTAAACCCAATATTGTCATGAATGGCTCCTTCTATATGGCGGGGCACTTAAATGAAAAGCCGCTGGTGAGTATTCGCAAGTCCCTTGAAGCGTTTGGTCTTGAGGCCGCTGAAGAGGTGACCGAAACCGAAGACCATATTTCAGCGCTTTGCGAAGTGATGCGCTATCTCATTGCTGGTGACGATGTCGAGGTTTCAAACCTTACAAACCAAAGGGTTTTTTTCAATGAACACATTCGTCCCTGGTATGACGACTTCTGTGACGCCATTGAAGGAATTCCGGAGATGCACCTTTATCACCCAATCGCTGCGCTGACCCGAGAATTCCTGGCGATTGAAGGGCAAAGCTTTGACATGATTTGATGTTGCGCTGCACCAAAGGGTTTTTCCTAGCAAAGATTTTTGACTTAAATATGTCAAAAATGCAATTACCAATTACACTTGACTGAGATCAAGAATAATTAAATAGGAGCACGCCATGAGCACGAAATCTAAAGTAGCTTTAAGCGAAGAAAACAAGCCATCCCGTCGCAAATTTTTTGTGGGCGCCGGCGCTGCTGTTGGCGCTGTTGCCGTAGCCTCCCAAACCTCTATTGGTAAAGCGGTAATCCAAGAAATTGGGAGCACAGTGACGACCAAAGATGGCGGTCAAAAAATCACTGCCCATATGCGTAAGTACTACGAAACCACTTTGCTGTAAAGAAACACCTTTGTTCTAGATCTTGCTTTAACTGTTATTCAATAAATAAAAAAACTTTCTCAGGGACAACATATGAGTCTGACTCGTAAATCCAATACCCCACAAAGCAGCCGCGCTGCAACTCGCCTGATTGGCAGTTTGTCACGTGGCTTAAAAGCAGCTGTTCCAACCATGGATCGCCGTGCATTCTTGAAACGCTCAGGAGTGGGCGTAGGCGCCGGTATCGCAGCTAGCCAGTTGAGCTTCGTGCAAAAAGCAGTGGCTGAACCTAGTAAAGCCATGCTGGATGGTAAGGGCAAGATTGAAGTAAAGAGATCTATTTGTACCCACTGTTCTGTAGGTTGCGCGGTTGATGCCACTGTTGAGAATGGCGTATGGGTCCGCCAGGATCCCGTATTTGATTCCCCAATTAATATGGGCGCCCACTGCGCTAAGGGTGCTGCTTTGCGTGAGCACGGACATGGCGACTTCCGCTTGCGTTACCCAATGAAGTTGGTTGATGGAAAGTATCAACGTATTTCTTGGGATCAAGCTTTAACTGAAATTACTGCACAGATGAAGAGCATTCGCGAGAAATATTCTCCGGATGCCATGTTCTTTATTGGTTCATCTAAGCACAACAACGAACAAGCCTACTTACTCCGTAAGTGGGTTTCTTTCTTTGGAACGAACAATACAGACCATCAGGCTCGTATTTGTCACTCAACCACAGTTGCCGGTGTTGCAAACACCTGGGGCTATGGTGCAATGACCAATAGCTATAACGACATGATGAATTCCAAAGCAGCCATGTACATTGGTTCAAACGCTGCTGAGGCACACCCCGTTTCCATGTTGAGTCTTTTACACGCTAAGGAAAACGGTTGCAAAGTCATCGTGGTAGATCCACGTTACACCCGTACTGCCGCTAAGTCAGATCAGTATGTTCGGATTCGTTCTGGTACCGATATTCCGTTCTTGTTCGGTGTCCTGTATCACATCTTTAAAAACGGTTGGGAAGATAAGAAGTACATCAACGACCGTGTTTATGGGATGGATGAAATCCGTAAAGAAGTCATGGAAAAGTGGACCCCTGCAAACGTAGAAGAGGCTTGCGGTGTTCCAGAAGCGCAAATGTATCAAGTTGCTGAAACCTTGTCCAAGAACCGTCCAAGTACTGTTGTTTGGTGTATGGGTCAAACCCAGCACACCATTGGTAATGCGATGGTTCGTGCCTCATGCATATTGCAGTTGGCTCTAGGTAACGTTGGTAAATCTGGCGGTGGAACTAATATTTTCCGTGGTCACGATAACGTTCAAGGCGCAACTGACGTAGGCCCTAACCCAGATTCATTACCTGGCTACTATGGTTTAGCAGCTGGCTCGTGGAAACACTTCGCAACTGTGTGGGGTGTTGACTACGAATGGATTAAAGGTCGTTACGCACCAGACATGATGGAAAAGTCTGGGACTACCGTTTCACGTTGGGTTGATGCTGTTCTTGAAAAGAACGACATGATTGATCAGCAGACTAACGTCAAAGGCCTTTTCTTCTGGGGGCATGCGCCTAACTCACAGACTCGTGGTCTGGATATGAAGCGTGCGATGAATAAGTTGGATCTCTTGGTTGTAGTTGATCCATATCCTAGTGCTACTGCAGCTATGGCGGCGATGCCGGGAGCAGAAGGCGATCCAGTTAATAAGAATCGCAACGTTTACTTATTACCAGCAGCAACGCAGTTCGAAACAGTTGGAACTGCTACAGCTTCTAACCGCTCACTCCAATGGCGCGAAAAAGTAATCGACCCACTCTTTGAATCCGTTCCTGACCATGTGCTCATGCAAGCATTCGCAGATCGTTTGGGTTTTGGTAAAGAGTTGTCAGTCAATTACAAAATGCTCAATTCTAAATTTGCTGGAAAGCAATGGAGGGAGCCTGAGATTGAATCTATATTGCGCGAAATTAATCGTGGCGTATGGACGATCGGATACACAGGTCAGACACCAGAGCGTCTCAAAGCGCACATGAGAATGGTGGCAACATTCGATCCGAAGACTTTGAAGTCCCGTGGCGGTGTTGATCCTGTAACTGGCTACGATACTACTGGCGATTACTATGGTTTGCCTTGGCCTTGCTACGGAACCGCAGCAATCAAACATCCTGGCTCACCAAATCTCTATGACACTAGCAAGAGCTTGATGGAGGGTGGTGGTAACTTCCGCGCGAACTTTGGTGTTGAGCGTGACGGCAAGAACCTTCTGGCTGAGGATGGCTCTTATTCCAAAGGTTCTGCAATTACAACTGGCTACCCAGAGTTTGACCATGTCCTTGTCAAGAAATTGGGTTGGTGGGATCAATTGACTGAGGATGAGAAGAAACTCGCTGAAGGTAAAAATTGGAAGACGGATTTATCGGGCGGTATTCAGCGTGTTGTGATGAAGAATGGTTGCCATCCATTTGGTAACGCTAAGGCTCGTGCAATTGTCTGGAACTTCCCGGATGCCATTCCAATTCACCGTGAAGCGCTTTACAGTACTAACGCTCCGATGATGCGTAAATACCCAACGGCTGCTGATAAGAAGAATTTCTGGCGCTTGCCTACTCTCTATAAGACTGTTCAAGATCTCAATTTGAATCAGAAGTTATATGAGAAGTTCCCAATCATTCTGACTTCTGGTCGCTTGGTTGAGTACGAGGGCGGTGGAGACGAGACTCGTTCCAATCCATGGTTGGCTGAGTTGCAACAAGAAAACTTTGTAGAAATTAATCCGAAAGCTGCAGCAGATCGCGGTATTAAGAACTGGGATTATGTTTGGGTTAAGTCCCCGACAGGAGCCAAGATCAAGGTGCGCGCATTAATTACTGAGCGAGTAGATCAAGGTACAGCCTTTGTGCCATTCCACTTTGCTGGTTGGTGGCAGGGTAATGACTTGCGTAAATACTATCCAGAGGGCGCAGCCCCAGTAGTTCTTGGCGAGGCAGTCAATACTGCAACTACCTATGGCTACGATATGGTGACGATGATGCAGGAAACAAAGACCACTATGTGCCAAATCGAAAAATTTGCCTAAGTTAAAAAATAAAGTCAGGAGAACACAATGGCAAGAATGAAATTTATCTGTGACACAGAACGATGCATCGAATGCAACGGTTGTGTGACGGCATGTAAAAACGAAAATGAAGTGCCTTGGGGCGTCAATCGCCGCCGTGTGGTAACGGTGAATGACGGCATTATTGGTCAGGAAAAATCAGTTTCAGTGGCATGTATGCACTGTAGTGATGCCCCTTGTATGGCTGTGTGCCCGGTTGATTGCTTCTATCGCACGGATGAAGGTGTGGTTTTGCACGACAAAGACATCTGTATCGGTTGCGGTTACTGTTCATTTGCCTGCCCATTTGGCGCACCTCAGTTCCTGAGCAAAGGCGCATTTGGCTCACGAAGCAAGATGGATAAATGTACCTTCTGTAGCGGTGGTCCAGAAGAGAACGGCAGCGTTGCAGAGTTTGAAAAATACGGACGTAATCGTTTAGCTGAAGGCAAATTGCCACTCTGCGCTGAAATGTGTTCTACCAAGGCATTGATTGGTGGTGATAGTGACATCATCTCTGGCATCTTTAATCAGCGTGTCAGCTTGCGTGAGAAATACGGCAAGTACGCTGGGTCTAAAGCATTTGGTTGGACTACTGCGTATGGTGGTCCAGATGCACCAGCGCCAACCCCAACCCCTGCTGCAAAAATTCCAGGAGCTAAATAATGAAATTAAATTTCAGAACTCTCGGTTTGTGTTTTGCAGCAGCAACCTTGTTGGCTGCATGCTCTGAACCTCCAGAAATTGCCGCCAAGGTGGCCAAGCGTCCAGACGTGGCTCCATATATGGGTGCAAATAATGGGTTTATGACTAAAAACTGGATTCCAGGCAATCAAGCCAGTTGGGCTGAATCGACTGACAAGCGCACGCAAGGTCAAAACGAATACAGTCGCGTCAAGTGATCAACTAAACAACAATAAATAAAACGAAAACGTTTAAGGACATGTGTATGAAACGATCATTCTCTAAAGTTATACGCACTTTGGTGGTGGCTACAGGTCTGTCGCTGAGTCTAGCGAGTGGAATGAGTTATGCAGAGCGCGCGCCAATGGCGCCTTTGCCTTCTCCTAGCGGAGTTGATATCCCACCTTTGTCTGTACCAGCGAATCCAAATAGTTTGGCCAATGGCACACAGGCGCAGTCCCAACCTGCCAATCCATCTATTTTTACCTCTGCTAATAGTGATCCATACAACTCTGTCAGCATCCCTGATAAAGAGTCTAGTGTTTTGATTCAGCGCGCTGGTCAAGAATGGCGTTTGATTCGTAATGGTGTGATTACGGTTTATGGTGGCTGGTTATTGGCTATTGCTTTCTTTGGCATCATTGCGATGTACACCCTCAAGGGCTCAATTAAGTTACATCAGCCAATGTCAGGAGTAAAAATTAAGCGCTTCAGTGCCTTTGATCGTTTGGTTCACTGGACTATGGCCGCTAGCTTTTTGGCTTTAGCCTTTACAGGCCTCCTCATTTTGTACGGCAAATATTTTGCAATGCCATTAATGGGAGGCTCTGCATATGGCTCCTTCCTGATGCTTTGCAAAAATATCCATAACTTCACTGGCCCCTTGTTTACTATTTGTATCGTCATTTTCTTCTTGCTCTTTGCGCATAAGAATCTGCCTGGTAAAGGAGATCTGCAATGGTTTTTAAGCTTTGGTGGAATTTTCAGCGGCAAGCATGTGCCAGCTGGTTTCTTTAATGGCGGTGAAAAGATCTGGTTCTGGTTTGGTATGACTTTCTTGGGATTGGTCATTTCTGCCTCAGGCTTTGTGCTCGATATGATCGTGCCATTTATGACGATTGAGTACACCCGGGGCACCATGCAAATTGCTAATATCATTCATAGCAGCGCTGCAATATTAATGTCCGCGATGGCAATGGGCCACATCTATATCGGTACCATTGGTATGCAAGGTTCAATCGATGGCATGAAGACTGGTTATGTTGATGCTACTTGGGCTAAAGAGCACCATGAGCTCTGGTATGACAAACTGAATAAATAAGGACAGGGCCATGAAAAAAATCATTGCTTTTACATTTTTTGCACTCGCATCCGCTGCGGCATTGGCAACCTTGCCACCACTGCCACCAGAAGCGCAAGAAGCGGCTAACCTAGCGAAAGCAAAAGCTGCCTATGGTGACAGAGTGGGTGCTTACAAATTATGCTTAGCTCAAAATAAAGTGGCAGATCAATTTAGAATGCCCGGTACCCCTGCACCAGGTGCTTGTACTGCACCACCACCATTTGTTGCTCCAGTTACCGCGGCTGCAGCACCTGCTCCAGCGGCAAAGTAATCACCAGCGTTATTCGATGATTAATTCTTGATGTAGGTAGCGTTTAGCAGCCTGCGTTTGGGGATTTAAAAAGAAGGGGCCTACGGGTCCCTTTTCTTTTATCTCACCTTGATCAATAAAGATGATGTACTCGGCCAGTCTTTGTACTTGGGCAAGTTGATGCGATGAAAAAATGACATCCGTTTCATTGCGATCGAATTGACGGATGATTTCTTCGACTTGCTCTGTAGTGTTAGGGTCCAAGTTAGCCGTTGGCTCATCCAATAATACCAAATTGGGCTTTTGCAAAATTGCCCTACCCAGGCATAGCTTTTGTCTTTCACCTGCAGAGAGTTTGTGTGCTGGGCTAGCTGCAAGTTTTCTTAGACCTATTTGATCAATCACTTCGTTGATTTGCGTTGCAGTAATTGAAGGGTCGGCATCGGTCACGATGCTTAAATTGGCTTGGGCTGAAGCCTTAATCATAGGAGTGTGATGCAGAACTAACGCTGTTTTATTGATAAATGAATAGCGCACCGTTCCGGTATCCGGCTTGATTAGCCCATCCAGTAGTTTTAATAAAGTTGTTTTTCCTGCTCCATTAGGGCCAATGCAGGCAGTGATACGGTCGGCTGGAATAATCGCGTGCGGAATATGGAGAATAGTTCTCCCATTACTTTTCACTGTAATGTCTTTCAACTCAATGAATTTTTCGAATGGCTCTTGCATATTACCCATAGCGACGCTCTGCAATTTGACGAACAGCAAAAGTAAATAGGTTAGCTAACAGCACAATACCGAGTAAGACGATGCCTAGCGCGAGCGCCAGTGGAAGATCGCCTTTACTGGTTTCTAGCGCAATAGCGGTAGTCATGGTTCTAGTGGAGTGATCAATATTCCCACCGACGATCATGACTGCGCCAACTTCAGAAATGGCCCTAGCGAGTCCAGCAAGGATGGCAATCGTGAGAGAGAAGCGGCAATCCCAGATCAGCCATTTATACCGAGCCAAGGGGGGTAATCTGAGGCTAAGGAAGGAATCACGGTGGATCTTCCAAGAATCTTCCAATATTTGTCTGCTTAGAGCGGCAATGAGAGGGGTTGTAAGCAGCACTTGGGCCAAGATCATGCCTTTAGGTGTAAATAACCATCCCCAAGCTCCTAGAGGCCCTGTCCGGGACAGCATTAAATAAACCACCACGCCGACAATCACGGTAGGAACACCCATAAGAGTATTTAAGGTCACGATAATCCACTTTTTACCGCTAAATTCTTCTGTAGCTAAAAGGGCGCCGATTGGAAGCCCCAAAATCGTCCCAAAGAATAAGGCGGTTAAGCTAACTTGAAGAGAAACCAGGACGATCCCTAAAACTCCACCATCTAGATGGGCAAGTAGGGCGAGGGCGTCTTGAAAAGCAGTCAACATGCGGTTGATTCTATCAAGCCAATGGCAAAATAGGCTTAATGAGATCTTTAACCCTATTTTTGACTTATGGCTGAAGTGGTTTGCCTCTGTAATGAGGTCCTCGATGTCGATTTGCGAGAGTATCTGGATACCCACCCAGTAGACTCAATAGAAGACTTGCGTGAGCAGGCATCCATTTGTAATAAGTGCATGCAGTGCCAAGACTTGGTAGAGGGTGAAATTTATCTAGCAAGACTTAGGCGGCAACGTGCTACAGGACAGTTTTAATGACTCAAAATAGTAGCGCACGATTTTCGGTAATCAGTATGAATGTTCATAAAGGTTTATCCCCTTTACATCGACATTCAACCATTTATCAATTGCGTCAGAAAATGCGCAATCACTATCCTGATTTACTATTTTTACAAGAGCTACAACAGGAGCATCGAGGTAGAGTGAGGCGTTTTGGACACTGGCCTTTAAGAGAACTAACCCATTTTTTGTCAGAAGACTTTTGGCATGATTGGCATTACGGAAAAAATGTAGAGTATCCCGATGGTCACCACGGCAATGCCATCCTTTCTAAACATCCGCTGCATAAGGGTGCGAATTACGATATTTCTGCTTATCGGTTTGAACGCCGTGGATTACTGCATAGCATGATTCAGTTTGAAGGAGCAGATAAACCAATCCATTGTTTCTGCGTACATCTCGCTTTATTTGAGAGGGGGAGGGAACGGCAATTGGAGGAAATTATTGGTTATATAGAAGAGCTCACGCATGATGGGCCTACCATCGTGGCAGGGGACTTCAATGATTGGCGAAACCGCGTTAGTGCTCCAATGAGGGCAGCGGGATTTGATGAGGTATTCGAGTTACTGACTGGCTCGCCGGCAAAAACATTTCCCAGTGTGAAGCCTTTATTGCCAATGGATCGTATTTATGTAAGAGGCCTCAAGATTCATTCTGTAGAAATTTTGCATGAATGGATGAGGCTATCTGACCACCTAGGAATTACTGCTGAACTGGAACTGCTATGAATGGTTTTCTTACCGAACTGTTGCATGTAACACTAAATTTAAATTTGGATGGAATTTTATTATTTCATTTCTTGTTAGTTACTTACTTTATTGGTGTGATTATTTCTGTGAGAAGGCCGGTTGGTGTGGCATTTGCATGGATCTTTATTGTGATGACTTTCCCAGTTTTAGGTATCTGCTTGTATGTACTTATTGGAGATCGTCCTGTAGGTCGTAAACTCACCAGAAAAATTACTCGCATGAATCGTGAATATTCAAAAATTACCGAGGAAATGCGGACCAAGTATGCAGTGGATAAGCAGTTGCTGCCAATTGAGGCCCGTTTATTTAGTCTCTTAGCAGAATCGAATAATGGCACACCAGTAGTCGCTGGCAATAAGGTTGATTTACATACCAATTCATTGCAAATCCTGCAACTCTTTATTGATGAGATTAACCAGGCTAAAGAAAGTCTTCACTTGGAGTTCTATATTTGGGCCTTAGGCGGGGATGCTGACCGAGTGGGCGAGGCCATGATTGCAGCCTCAAAGCGTGGGGTTGCGTGTCGCGTTTTATTGGATTCCCTGGGAAGTAAAGACTGGTTCAAATCTAAATGGCCAGCCCGTTTTCGTAATGCAGGGATAGAGGTCACTGAAGCATTACCAATCCAAATTGGAAGATTTCAATTTCGTCGTGCCGATTTACGTTTGCATCGAAAAATATTTGTGATCGATAACTCAGTCGTTTGGACTGGGAGTATGAATTTGGTTGATCCACGCACATTCAAGCAAGATTCTGGAGTGGGAGAGTGGGTTGATGCAATGGTGCGGGTTGAGGGTCCAGTGGCTTCTCAATTTGAACTGACATTCTCGTTCGATTGGAGTGTTGATAATCCTAAGATTACCCATTTTACAGATCAGAAGTCACCAATAGCGCCTTATGAGGGTGGAGTGATCGCGCAGCAGTTCGCCTCTGGCCCAGTATATCGTGACGATATTTTGTATCAGGTAATGCTATCAGCGATCGTTGATGCATGTGAAGAGTTGACGATAACTACTCCCTACTTTGGTCCTGATGATGGATTATTGCAAGCGCTGATGGCAACAGCTAGACGTGGGGTAAAAGTAACCTTAATTGTGCCCAAATTAAATGATTCAAAACTGGTTGCTTGGAGCAGCAGAAGTTATTACGCAGACCTCTTAAATTCAGGAGTACGTATTGCTGAGTTCCATGGAGGTCTTCTACATACTAAAAGTCTACTGGTTGATAGAAAAGCAGCTATCTTTGGTTCGGTGAATTTTGATCAGCGCAGCCTACGTCTAAACTTTGAAATTAGTCTCATTGTGTACAACATCGATTTCAGTTTAAAGCTCCAAACCTTGATCGATTCCTATTTAGCGCAGTCTGATTTCGTTGATCCAAACGTATGGGCAGAGCGTCCACTTTGGCGGCACTATTTAGAAAATGCGGCTCACCTGACTTCACCGTTACTCTAGATTGCGCCGCTAGCGCGCATACTGGCAATATCAGACTCAGCCATTCCTAGTTCTTTCAGAATGGCATCGGTGTGCTCTCCCACTGCTGGAATAGGATCCATGCGGTAGTCGTAACTGTCATTGAGTCCTGGGGGCAATAGGGCAGGGATAGGTCCCGCAGGAGTACCAACCTCAGCCCAACGATTACGTGCCTTGAGCTGTTCATGCTGCCACAGACCTTCCATGTCATTCAGATGGGCGTTGGCAATTTGAGCCTTTTCCAATCTTGCAATGAGTTGTTCAGCTGTTAACTTGCTAAAGCAGGTTTCAATCATTTCTAGTAGTTCAACCCGCTTCTCATTACGTTTAAAGTTTTTGTTGAAGCGCTCATCTTGAGCGAGTTCGGGTTTTTCCAATACCGTTTCACAAAACTGAGCCCATTCACGTTCATTTTGTAGCCCCAGCATGACGGTCTTGCCATCACCAGCTTTAAAGGGGCCATATGGATAAATGGTAGCGTGTGAGGCGCCATTTCTGGAGGGCGGCTCAGCGCCCTTATAGGCGTAATACATCGGAAAGCTCATCCACTCACTGAGTGCTTCCAACATAGAAATATCAATAACGGTGCCTTTGCCGGTTTTTCCTCTTTGCAATAGGGCGGCCAATATATTGCTATAGGCATACATGCCCGCAGCAATATCGGCGATGGAGTTACCTGCCTTGCTTGGCGTTTCTGGTGTTCCGGTGATGGAAAGGAATCCAGCCTCACTTTGAATGAGTAGGTCATAGGCTTTTTTATCGCGATAAGGCCCATCACTTCCATAGCCAGAGATAGCACACATAATTAACTTGGGGTTTTCTTTTTGCAGTACCTCTGCAGTCAGTCCCATACGGGCTGCTGCCCCTGGAGCAAGATTTTGTACAAAGACGTCAGCGGTTTTTAATAAATTCTTTAAAACGGCTACCGCTGAATCTTGCTTGAGATCGAGTGTCAAACTTTCTTTAGAGCGATTAACCCAAACAAAATGGGAGCAGAGCCCCTCTACTTGGGTGTCATATCCCCTCGCAAAGTCTCCGCCACCGGGACGCTCGATCTTGATGATGCGTGCACCCAAATCCGCTAGCTGACGGGTGCAAAATGGCGCAGCAATGACATGCTCTAGCGCAACAACAGTAATTCCATCTAATGGACGAACGCTCATATCAATTCCTAATTAGAAGGATCTTGGTAGACCAAGAACATGCTCGGCTATATAGGAGTAGATCAAGTTAGTGGAGATTGGCGCCACTTGATAGAGGCGTGTTTCTCTGAACTTACGCTCCACATCATATTCATTGGCAAATCCAAAACCGCCATGCGTTTGAATACAAACATTTGCAGCCTCCCAGGATGCTTTAGCGGCTAGGAACTTGGCCATATTCGATTCTGGGCCACAGGGCTGGTGAGCATCAAATAGTTCACAAGCTTTGAAGCGCATTAGATTGGCAGCCTCAGTTTCGATATAGCTGTCGGCAATCGGAAATTGGATACCCTGATTTTTACCAATCGGACGATCAAAGACGACGCGATCATTGGCATAACGTGTTGCTTTATCAATAAACCAATAGGCATCACCAATACATTCGGCAGCAATCAATACCCGTTCTGCATTTAAACCATCCAAAATATATTTAAATCCTTGGCCTTCAGCACCGATAAGATTCTCCGCGGGAATCTCTAAGTTATCAAAGAACACCTCATTGGTTTCATGATTTACCATATTGGCAATCGGTCGGATTTCCATGCCTTTGCCGATGGCATCTGCCAGATTGACGATGAAGATAGACATGCCTTCGGATTTGCGTTGCACTTCACCAATAGGTGTTGTGCGGGCTAACAAAATCATTAAATCAGAATGCTGAATACGGGAGATCCAAACTTTCTGACCATTCACCACATACTTGTCCCCTTTTTTGACTGCAGTGGTTTTCAATTTGGTGGTGTCAGTGCCAGTCGTAGGTTCAGTGACTGCCATACTTTGGAGGCGTAATTCTCCGCTAGCAATCTTGGGCAGATACAATTTTTTCTGTGCCTCAGATCCATGTCTTAGCAAAGTGCCCATGTTGTACATCTGTCCATGACAGGCCCCAGAGTTTCCGCCAGAGAAGTTAATTTCTTCCATGATGACTGAGGCTTCTGCTAACCCTAATCCTGAGCCACCAAATTCTTCTGGAATCAGGGCGGCCAACCAACCGGCTTCGGTAACGGCATTCACAAATGATTCTGGGTAAGCCCGCTCATGGTCAACTTTTTGCCAATAGGCGGAGTCAAATTTGCCGCAAAGGTCTCGCAGGGCCTCACGCATATCTTGGTATTGGTCTGGCTTAGGAATAGGGTGATTCATGAAAGTCTCGATTTATAGGATTTATGGTTTATTTTCTGATTTAGACGCTAGTTTAAGCAAGATTTGAAAATGCTGGAAAATGCTGGAAATAGGGCGAAAATAGGCTTTACGAGATCTAGAGAATCTTGGTCAATAGATTAACAAGGGGCGCAGACTTTTCAATGCAGAAGAATCACCAACAAATCCTTGCAGGGGTCAAAGTTTTAGAGCTCGGCCAGCTCATTGCTGGTCCATTTGCATCTAAAACGCTCGCGGATTTTGGAGCCGAGGTTATTAAGGTGGAATCTCCTGGTGAAGGCGATCCTTTGCGTAAATGGAGAATGCTTCATGAGGGCACTTCAGTTTGGTGGCAGGCACAATCCCGCAATAAACAATCAATTTGCTTAGATCTCCGTGTAAAGGAAGGTCAAGCAATTGCAAGGCAATTGGCACTTGAAGCTGATGTCGTCATTGAAAATTTTCGACCAGGGACATTAGAGAAATGGGGTCTTGGATGGGAGGAGCTTCATATAGCCAACCCGAAACTCATTATGTTGCGCATCTCTGGTTATGGTCAGGATGGACCAAGACGAGATGAGCCAGGCTTCGCAGCAATTGGTGAAGCAATGGCTGGCCTACGTTACATCACAGGTCATCCTGGCGAGGTTCCAGTTAGGGCAGGTGTATCGCTGGGGGATACGATCGCAGGCCTTCATGGCGCTCTCGGGGTCTTATTGGCTCTATATGAACGTGATGCTCGAGGGGGACAAGGGCAAATGATTGATGTCGCTTTATATGAGGCGGTATTTAATTTGACTGAGAGCTTATTGCCGGAGTATTCCGCTTTTGGGACAATTCGTCAGCCTGCTGGTGGCGCCTTACCTGGAATAGCACCCTCTAATGCCTATCGATGTGGCGATGGTCAGTATGTGCTGATTGCCGGTAATGGGGACTCTATTTATAAGAGGTTGATGACTTTAATTGGGCGCCCTGACTTGGGCGAAGATCCCACTCTGATTCATAACGATGGACGTGCTAAGCGAGTGCTCGAGATAGACGCGGCGATTAATACTTGGACCTCAACAAAGAGTTTGGATGAAGTGCTGCAGGATTTAATACAAGCCGAAGTGCCTTCTGGAAAGATTTACACCGCAAAAGATATTGCGGAAGATCCCCACTACCAGGCGCGAGGTGTAATTGAAACCGTGCAAGCAGCCAGCGGTCTCAAAGTACAGGTTCCTGGAATCATTCCCAAGCTTTCTCAAAATCCTGGTGCAATTCGATATCGTGCTCCTACCTTAGGGGAGCATACAGATGTAGTGCTCATATCCGCCGGCCTTACTGAAGAGCAAATAGCCATCCTGAAAAAATCTGGGATCTTGGCTTAATGGATCCATTCTTTGAGCATTTTTTTGGCTGGTTTGGTATGCCATCCATTGGCTTACCTGCGGTATTTGTTAGTGCATTTGTATCGGCCACATTACT
>CAIMPQ010000121.1 GCA_903843315.1 uncultured beta proteobacterium | reverse complement strand
TTCAACTTTTCCTAACTTAATGCCACGTAGGTAGGTTGCTGCACGATAGCGTAAGAAATGCTCAGTTTCGCCTTCTTCGTTTTCAGTAGAGCAAAGTTCTAAGCTGCCATAACGGGTTTCTGGGTTGATATTGAGTATCGCTAAGCCTAAGGCACCAATTAACTTTTCCGGAACGGGGATTGGTACATAGGAATAGAGAGAGATCAACATTTCTATCTCGTCTACCTCAATGATGTGGTCAATATCCAGAACATCTTTTTCGGTTAACTCAGTTTCGCCAGAATCACCACCACCAAATGTAGATTCAAACTGCAGCATTGCAGTGTTGCTACCTTTAGAGATCTCGATCATGTCAGGGTAGCCAAGTAAACCTTTCCACCAATACATCAATGAGAAAGTACAAGGCTTCACTTCAACTAAACCTTTATTGGTCGATTTAGCAAAATACAGACCATGAAATTCATCATCTTGCTCTAAACCATATTGGTCTACTTTAGGCGACTTAGATGAAGCCTTTTTAGTTGCTACTTTCTTAACTACTTTCTTTGCAACCGGTTTTTTGGCAGCAGGCTTTTTAGCTACTACCTTTTTAACAGTGGATTTTTTTGCAGGTGCCTTCTTGGCAACTACTTTTTTCACTACCTTTTTGGCTGTCTTTTTAATTGCTACTTTCTTGGCAGCAACTTTCTTGACGGCTTTCTTTGCAGGGGCTTTTTTTACCACCTTAGTAGCTACTTTCTTTTTTGCTAGGGACTTCTTTGTAGCCATGGTTTATTACCCTTCTTTTCGGTTTTATTGTGTTTAATACACTTGTTGATATTACTTCAATTTCTGTAAGTAAATAACCAGTGTTATATGGGGTTTCTCCTGCTATTTGCAAGGGTAAGGGATAAATATAAATATTTACTGAATTCATTGTCCTAAGGCAGGAGCATTGATAAACTCAAAAGGTAGTTTTATACAAATCTAACGTGAAGAGAATCTATGTTCCCCGAATATCGTGAATTAATTACTCAGCTGAAAACTTCAGATCGTCACTTTTCTCATTTATTCGATAAGCACAATCATTTGGATCAGAAAATTCAAAGAATGGAGGCTTTTACTGAACCTGCCACTCCAGAGGAAATTGAAACCTTGAAGAAGGAAAAATTGCTGCTGAAGGACCAGATTTACGCAGTATTGAAAAAGGCGAGCACCTAAGTCAGTACGTTTAAGCTTTCTTCAGGAAGCAGGCTTTAAGCAACATATTGCCTGCTTCTGTTTTACAGTCCACCTCATGGTCGCCTGAGACCAAGCGAATTCCTTTAATCTTGGTGCCCACCTTTAACGTGGTTGAGGAGCCTTTCACTTTAAGGTCCTTAATCAGGGTTACTGTGTCACCATCAGCTAATAGATTGCCATTGGCATCTTTCACAATCAGGCCAACTTCTGTTTCTTCGGCTGCTGTAACCATGGGCCATTCGTGGCCACATTGGGCGCAGACATAGTTATCTGCATCAGGGTAAGTCATATCTTCCTGACAGGCAGGGCATTGAGGTAGCTTATCTGTGCTCATGCCATGTATTTTAGTCTAAGCCTGACCGCCTTCTTTGCTCCGATATAGAATGAATACATCATGAGTAAACCCTTGAAAATCTTCCTCATCGTTCTGATCTCTATAGTGGGTATAGGGAGTCTCATTTCTTGGTATGCCGTTTCTTCGATTAATACTGTGGCATTAACAAAGTTTTTGAGCTCTTCTGTGAAAGAGGCTAGTGGGCGGGATTTAACCATTTCCGGCCCCGTAAGCCTGACTTTCTTTCCTTCAATTGGATTAAAGGCTGAGCAAGTAAGCTTAAGTAATGCTGATTGGGCAAGCGACCCCCAGATGCTTAGCTTAAAACAGGTTGAGCTTGATATTAAGTTATTACCTCTTTTTGCAAAGCGCGTTGAAATTGGCAGCATTAGTGTTCATGGGCTGATACTTCATTTGCAGTCCAATAAAGCGGGGCAGGATAACTGGGATTTAAGTTCGCCAGTTATCGTGCCAAGTAGTCCAAAAGAATCCGTTAATGTAAAAAATACCAACACTACAAATGCTGCCACCTCAACTACACAGGCTACATCTGATGAAAGTAATTTTGTAGCCATTACATCGATTCATATTTCTGATGCGCGCATCAGTTACCAGGATGCTAGTAATTCTGTGAAACTGATTACAGTTCCTCAATTTGCATTAGAAGGTGGTGGGAGTAAAACAACTGTCTTATTGGATCTTCAATACGCAAATTACAAATTAGGCTTGAAGGGCAAGACTAGCGCATTGCGTCAGGCCATCATCGACTGGGATCAATCTCCGGTAAACATGAAGCTTGACTTCAACCTCTCCTTAAACGGCAAATCCATGGATATTGAGGGGCAGATTAATAAAAGCCCACAGAAGTTACCGCAATTTAACATCAAAATGAGCTCTAAATCGTTTGATTTGATCCCTTTGGTGGCTGCTACCGCTGCCTCCGGCTCTGCCAATGCCAAAGCACCAGTTGCCCCTAAAACTTCGCAGGGCAAGTATTTCTTTAGCGACCAACCCCTACCGTTCGACTTGATCCCGGAGGCTAGCGGGAAAGTAAGCATCAATATTGCTGAGTTAAATATTCCAGATCAAGCCCCATGGAAAAACTTACAAGCCGGCGTGCTTTTTAAGGGCGATATGCTTGAGGTAAATGGTGTGAGCTTTGATCTTGGTAAAGGTCAGGCCCAAGCTCAGGGTGTAATTTCTCAAATCAATAGCGCAAGCCCTCTGGTCAGCATGAAGGGTATAGCCAAAGGATTTACTCTAGAGCAAATTTATGTCGGCACTGATTCAAATGCAAAAGTGAGCGGTGGTAATACTCAGATTGCATTTAACTTATCGGGGAAAGGCAAAAGCTTGCATCAGTTGGCTGCTTCTTCTAACGGTGCTCTGCAGATCTCCATCAACAATGCCAATCTCGATTCAAAATTGCTCAATAAAGGCGGAGATTTTGTCATCACTCTTTTGGATACCATCAACCCCACGCGTAAAAAAACCAATACTACGATTCTGGAATGTGCTGTAGCGTATTTACCGGTTACCAATGGGATGATTTCTTTAAAGAACTCCGTTGGGGTGGAGACCGATCGATTAGATATTGCTTTATCGGGCAGTGTGAACCTCAATACTGAAGCAATTAATATAAAAATCGATCCTCAAGAGAAGTCTGGCCTTACAACGGGATTTGATTTAGGCGGCTTAGTGCAGTTGGTGGGAACTCTCCAAAACCCTCAAGTAGGAGTGAATAAAGAGGGTGTTGTTAGCAGTGCAGTCTCTATTGGACTTGGGTTTTTAACTGGGGGTGTCAGTATTGCTGCCGAGAATGCAAAATCACTCACAAGCAAGAGGCAGTCCTGTGCTACGGCACTGCACTCCTGGTCGAGTATTTATCCCGGATCGAATTAATCCAGAAGTTTTATTAAAAAACCAAGCCGCTGATAAAGAGGCTGAATAAGGAAATAAAGATACTGGCAAATAATGCAGTCCAGAAGCTAGAGATCGAAAATCCACTGACTACTGCAGATACCAGCATCAGCACCAAAGCATTGACCACTAGTAAAAATAGACCCATGGTCAGAACTGTTAGCGGTAGCGTAAAGAGTATTAACAGTGGTTTAACAATGGCATTCGCAAAGCCTAAGACTAGAGCGGCAATCAGAAGTGAGCCGCCATCTGCAAAGCGTAAGCCGCTAAAAATATAGCTAGCCACCCAAAGAGATAAAGAAGTTAAGCCCCACTGGATTAGAAATAGCGTTAAGTTACCCATGGTTATCTTTCTATAAAAGTTGTAGAAAATGACACGTGCAGCACAATCTTATCAGTGGTTTAGTAGTGAGGTGGAATTTCATCTTTGAGGCCACCACCACCAGATCCTGGGCTACTAGCTTGCTCTTTAATGTCCTTTAGCTCCCGATAGAGAAACTCGATTTGTTGCTGTTGCTTATAGACGATCTCATTCAGTTTTTCGATCAGGTCCTCGGTAAAGCTCAGCTGGATTTCTAGGTTGGTGATTCTGTCTTCAGTCATATTTTGATCTCTTTTAGGAGGAAATGAGTACAAAGCGCCCATCTTCCATTTCCGCCTTTGGTCTAATCCAAAAGTCATTTGACTGCATGGATTCGTAAACATAAGCAGGTTCGAGAGTGGCTTCAATATTGGCTAGCAACAGCACTTTATAAAAACCCCCCGTTTTGATGTGTTTCAATTTGCTACCTGGTTTAAATAGGCCATCGTCAGGATCAGCCATTTTCTGCTTCATCATGTCAATAATGTACTTTCTCAGTATGATCTTGTGATGGCAAATCCCATCCCGTACTCCATTCTAGATATATCTCCGATTCCGCAAGGATTTACTGCAGGGGATGCCTTGCGTAATTCTTTGGATGTGGCTAGGCACGCTGAGAAGTGGGGTTATACGCGCTACTGGGTGGCCGAGCACCACAATATGACCGGTAATGCTAGCTCAGCAACAGCAGTACTGATAGCCTACTTAGCAGGGGGAACCTCCCGAATTCGAGTAGGCTCGGGAGGGGTAATGCTCCCAAATCATGCCCCCTTGGTGATTGCAGAGCAATTTGGCACTCTTGAGACCTTATACCCCGGTCGAATTGACTTGGGTTTAGGGAGGGCGCCTGGTACCGATCAAATGACCGCCAGAGCTTTACGTCGAGATCTCCTGGGAAGTGAAGATCGCTTTCCGCAGGATGTTCGAGAATTGCAGCATTACTTTGGACCCATTTCTGAGGGGCAGGCTGTAAAAGCAATACCGGGGGCAAATACGGAAGTACCTATTTGGATTTTAGGATCGAGCCTCTATGGCGCTCAACTCGCTGCCCATTTTGGATTACCTTATGCCTTTGCTTCCCACTTTGCGCCGGAACAATTATTGGAGGCGATGAAGATCTATCGTGAACTTTTTAAACCCTCCGATACATTAGATAAGCCATATTCAGCATTTGTCATGAATGTAGTGGCTGCGGATAGCGATGAAGAAGCGCAACATCTATACACCACATTACAGCAGAACGTTGTTCGGATGAGACGTAACACACGGGGCCAATTGCCACCGCCAATTGCTGACCTTGATGAATTCTGTGAGCCTCATGAAAAAGCTGCCGCTGCTCATACCTTGCAAGTTTCCGTGGTGGGTTCACTAGAAACTATTCGAAAGGGGATGCGTCAATGGCTAGAGGTAACTGGTGCAAGTGAAATGATTTTCACTGGGCAAATATTTGATCATCAGGCCCGTCTGAAATCTTTTGAAATAGCTGCGCAAGCTGCTCAGAGTCTTTAAGATTTCTCTTGCTGCTGCTTAGACTGTGTAGTCGGCGGTAATCTGGATTCCTTCATTGGCCGCTCTATTAGCTAGCTTTAATATTTCATTATCTTTGCTAATGAGAGTACACGGCTTTGCGGTATAGGCCAGATCTAGAAAGACTTGATCATCGGCATCTTGGCATTGCCAGGGCGCTGATAAGAGGTTTTGATCCTCCAATACTCTTGCAAGTAAGCGCCACTTCACAAGAATTTGTTCTTGAGCGTCTGTATCCAGAGAAAACAGGGGGCGAGAAATTACGTCAGCGAATTCTTCGAGCGTTTTTGGGCTAGCAATGGCATCAATTTGTCGACTAAGCAAAACCTCTTTTAGATGAATTGCTCTGAAGTCATTAAAGACAAATAGATCTAGCAAAACATTGGTATCAAAGACAACAGATTTCATTTTGAAAATGAATTACGCTTGATTACTACGCCACACTTCAGGGGTTATTGTCACTTGCCCTTGATCAGAGGAGACGTAAGCTTCACCATCTTGAACATTGACATGGAGCACCATACTGCGTTCAACCAGTTTATTGAGTTCTGCTGCCTGATCTGCTGGAATTGAAATCACCTGTAAGTTACGAGCACGCGTGAGTTTATTGGCAATACCATCCCACCAAATTTTGCTAGTGTGACCACCATAGCAATACACAACCACCTGATCAGATCTACCGCAGGCTTTAAGGATGCGACGTTCGTCAGGTTGCCCTATTTCTATCCATAACTTGATGGCATCCGTGAGATCCTTGATCCAAAGATCAGGCTCATCGGTATCACTCAGGCCTTTGGTGAAGACCAAATCTTCATTTGCTTGTAGGGCAAAAGCGATGATTCTGATCATCATTCGCTCTTCAGTTTCTGAAGGGTGTTTAGCAATAGTGAGGGAATGGCTGCCGTAATAGTGGCGGTCGGAATCTGCGACGTGAAGGTCGGCTTTGTGGATAGTTGCGCGTAGAGCCATGCCGCATTATCGCCTGTATCCCCCTCGGCATATGACTAGACAGTCCTTAGCCAGTATTATTTGACCTGAGGGGCTCCCTTGAAGAGAGGGGTAAGCCTCAAATTACTGTGTATCGTAGAGTCCCATGATCCGTATCACCGAACTGCGTTTGCCTATCGACCATGCTCCAGAAGCTCTGGAGGGGGCGATTTTGAAGCGCCTCAATATTCCTGCTAAAGACTTACTCCGATTTGAGATCTTCAAGCGCAGTTACGATGCCAGAAAAAATGCGACACTGTCATTCATCTACACAGTAGATCTTGCTGCTAAGAATGAAGAGAGTCTGCTAAAGCAATTTGATGGTGATATTCATATCAGACTATCGCCGGATACGAGTTACCATTTTGTAGCTAAAGCACCCGAGTCCATTGCAAACGGTAAAGCCTTGCGCCCTGTGGTGATTGGTTTTGGTCCTTGTGGAATATTTGCAGCGCTCGTTTTGGCGCAAATGGGCTTTAAACCTATCGTCCTTGAGCGTGGCAAAAAAGTTCGTGAACGCACACAAGACACCTGGGGTTTATGGCGCAAAAATATTCTTAACCCAGAATCGAATGTGCAATTTGGTGAGGGCGGGGCCGGCACCTTTTCGGATGGCAAGTTATATAGCCAAATTAAAGATCCTAAGTTCTACGGTCGCAAAGTCATTCAGGAGTTTGTCAAAGCTGGCGCACCGGCAGAAATTGTTTATGTTGCCAAGCCTCATATTGGAACCTTCCGTCTAGTAGGTGTGGTGGAAAAGATCCGGCAAGAGATTATTGATCTCGGTGGTGAAATTCGTTTTTCCCAGAAAGTGATTGGCTTTGATATTCATGATGAGCAAATTACTGGCGTCAAGATTGAAGGCTACGATGATCTACCCGCAAGTCATGTAGTTCTTGCTCTGGGACATAGTGCCCGGGATACCTTTGAGGCTTTGTATGCTGCTGGAGTATTTATGGAGGCGAAGCCTTTCTCGGTGGGGTTTCGTATTGAACACCCCCAGTCGCTTATTGATCGAGCGCGACTTGGTCCGCACGCAGGTAATGAGCTGATTGGTGCCGCGGATTACAAATTGGTTCACCATGCCAAGAATGGCCGTTCTGTATATAGTTTTTGCATGTGCCCAGGAGGTACGGTTGTAGCTGCTGCATCAGAACCCAACCGCGTTGTTACTAACGGTATGAGTCAGTATTCTCGCAATGAACGAAATGCGAATGCAGGCATTGTGGTGGGCATTACTCCAGAGGATTACCCAGGCGGTCCGCTTGCTGGCATCGAATTTCAGCGCGCCATTGAATCCAAAGCCTTTGAGCTTGGTGGTGGTACTTATGAAGCTCCAGGCCAGTTAGTTGGCGACTTTTTAAAAGGGAAGCCTTCAACCCAATTTGGCAGTGTTCAACCCTCTTACAAACCAGGGGTGCACTTAACGGATTTGGCGGAGAGTTTGCCTGCCTTTGCAATCGAAGCCATTCGTGAGGCCTTACCAGCCTTTGAAAAGCAAATTAAAGGGTTTTCAATGAATGACGCCGTTTTAACTGGCGTTGAAACTAGAACTTCCTCACCTTTACGCATCACGAGAGGGGTTAACTTTCAGAGTTTGAACATTAAGGGCCTATATCCTGCCGGCGAAGGTGCTGGCTATGCAGGTGGAATCTTGTCGGCTGGTGTTGATGGGATTAAAGTAGCAGAAGCGCTTGCCTTAGATTGCCTCTCTCAATAGCCTTGATACTGATTGACGAACCATTTATGAACTCTGTAGTAACTCCTGGTCCAGCAGAAGAAAAAGAAGTTTTATTTCATCCTGAATTACTGAAAAAGTTCGATATCAATGGACCGAGATATACCTCTTATCCAAGTGCCGACCGTTTTGTGACTGAGTTTTCAGAAGCCGACTACTTAGGGGCATTAAAACGGGTTGCCAAAGTAAATGAGCCCTTATCCCTTTATTTCCATCTACCGTTTTGCCCCAATATTTGTTATTACTGCGGATGTAACAAGATTATTACTAAAGATCACGGCCGCAGTGCAAAGTACATCAAGTATCTGGCGAAAGAAATGGCAATGGTGAGCTCAGCTATGGGGGCGCAGAAAAAGATCCCGATCACTCAGTTACATTGGGGTGGTGGTACGCCAACATTTCTTTCTCATGAAGAGATGATCGAGTTAATGCAGTACACAAGGGAGCATTTTGAGTTACTTCCCGGAGGTGAATACTCCATCGAGATCGATCCGCGGC
>CAIMPQ010000120.1 GCA_903843315.1 uncultured beta proteobacterium | reverse complement strand
GTATATAAATATATATATTAATTATTCACCTTAAATGCGCCTCTCTGAAAGACTATTGTGAACTCGAAAGCAAATCCTGACATTAAGGCTTTTTTTGATCCTGAAACCTGGACATTCACCTATGTAGTTTTTGCGGGTAAAGGTAGTGCCTGTATTGTGATTGACTCTGTATTGGACTACGACCCAAAATCAGGCCGAACTACGACAAAGTCTGCCGATAAGGTCATCGACTTTATTTCAGCGGAACAATTACAGCTTGCTTGGATTTTAGAAACGCACGCGCATGCAGATCATCTGACTGCAGCACCTTATCTACAAAGTAAGTTGGGTGGAAAAATTGTGATTGGTAATCACATTACTAATGTGCAAAATGTTTTTAAGGGCGTATTCAATTTAGACGCACGTTTTGCGATTGATGGATCCCAGTTCGATCATTTACTTCAGGATGGAGAATCACTAACTTTTGGGAGTCTTTCTTTAAAAGCTCTTTATGTTCCTGGCCATACGCCGGCATGTATGGCTTATGAAATCGGTAGCGCCCTCTTTGTAGGAGATACACTCTTTATGCCTGACGTGGGGACTGCCCGTTGCGACTTTCCGGGTGGAGATGCGAAGACTTTGTACCAGTCCATTCAAAAGATCTTGGCTTATCCTCAGGAAACTCGGCTCTATATGTGCCACGACTACCCGCCAAATGAGCGGCCTGTAGAGAACTGCACAACAGTGGGTGACGAAAAGCAGGCAAATATTCATATACACAACGGCATTACTGAAGAGCAATTTGTAAAGATGCGTACTCAGCGGGATGCAACACTAGGAATGCCCAATCTCATTCTGCCTTCAATTCAAGTCAATATCCGTGCGGGTCACTTCCCTGAGCCCGAGGACAATGGCATCTCCTATCTCAAAATTCCACTGAATGCTCTCTAACATGCCAATTTCAAAAGCTGAATTGAAGAAGATGCAGGCTTCTGCTGATGATGCATGCAAATTAATGAAAGTACTCTCGAACCGAGATCGCATGATGTTGTTATGTGAGATTGGGCAAGGTGAAAGATGTGTTGGAGAGCTTGAGCTAGCTCTCGATATACATCAACCGACGCTCTCACAACAATTAACGGTATTGCGCAAGGAGCAGCTAGTTAAGACCCGTAGAGAGGGTAAGCAGATCTATTACTCCCTCGCAAACCAGGTGGCCGTAGCAGTAATGGGTTTGCTCTATAAGCACTATTGCAAAAAATAAACAAAATAAATATTATTTTCATTACCTATTAGGAATTCAAATGAATATGACTCACTACATGCAGCTGTTGTCGGACAAGCAACCTTGGAATCTACTAATATTCATGGCGATTCCGATTGTGCTTGCAGAAACCCTAGCAATTACCGAGCTCTATATCTTATTTACTAGAAGATTTCATGGATTGGTTTGGTGTGTGAATCGTTTTGCAGGCGCGGCAGTAGGTCTGTACTTTATTGGCATCATCTTTTATCTGGTGACTACAGCAGTGATTCCAATTACCCGCAATGGTGAATGGAGAACGGTGATTGATGTAGTGGCGGTAGGTTCGTATTTGATTGGCGGTCTTCCTTTAATTTGGATTGCGCTACAAGAATTTGGTTTGGTGAACAAGGGACTGAGCCAAGAAGGAAAATTAAAAATTCATGCAATCTGTGTGGCGCTATTCCTAGTATTTGGTCATATTGCAATGATTAGTGGCATGTTGGACCCTAGCCTGCTGGGTTATCAAGGCCCTGGCCAGGCGGTCGATACTTCTGCGCCGATGCCTGCTGGTCACGGGCACCAGTAGATTTAAAGAGTGATAGCGTACTCAGCCCTTTTAGTCTTACAACACCATGTAATAAGAAGACCGCGAAAAATACCAGCCCTACTATCCAGTGGGTGCTAATGACTTCATCGCGTATTTCTTCAGGGCCGTAGTACAACAAGACCCCGGTAATCAATAAAGTCAGCAAGAAACTCAGTTGTCCAAAACCACTAATCATTTTTCGACCGGATTTGATGCCTGACTTAAGATGAAAGGGGAGAACCGTTCCCAGTGCGAGCGTGGCAAGCATGGCGGCAATTCCATGTAGCGCCAATATATTGTGTGCTCCAAGGGTGGATCGCTGAAACTGAAATTCATGGCCGAGTAAATAGAGACTGCCAGTGATCGAGCAGGTAAGCATTCCCCCAATTACAAATGATCTTTGCCAACTGGGCATCTTTCCTAAGCGACTCATGCAGCAATCCTGATGGCTTGTGCAGAGAAGTGATCAAAGCAGGGGTGAGCACAATCTTTAGATAAGGCGAATACCTTGCTTAGCGCATCGGCATAAACACATTGATTTGCCACAATAGAGAAAGAATCAGAAAAATCTGCGTGGATATCAGATTCCCTCTTGGCTAAGGGGTTGATGATATGACTATGTTTGCGTTCTCTTTTTGAAAAGGATAGACTGCTGGTGGCAATCGCTCCATTTTGAATGCTGCCGATTTCAATTAATTGGCTTGGGCTCATTGGATTGCGAATGTGAACGGGCCTTCGAGCGCCGCCAAACGCACGCAGATCACCGCCAGCGTTGACACATCCAGACTCCACTCCATTGAGCTTCAACACCTCTACAGCCAGGTCTACAGCAAAGCCTTTAGCGATACCTC
>CAIMPQ010000119.1 GCA_903843315.1 uncultured beta proteobacterium | reverse complement strand
GTGATTCAATCGCTAAAAAGTAAATAAATTCTTAGTACTTGAGTGCAACAGCACCCCAAGCAAAACCACCGCCAACACCTTCTAAGAGAAGATATTGACCACGCTGAATTTGACCAGAACGTACACCAGCATCAAAAGCCAATGGAATCGATGCTGCTGATGTATTGCCGTGCTCATGCACCGTCACAATCACCTTATCCATGGACATACCCATTTTTTTGGCGGTACCTTCCATGATCCGAATATTGGCCTGATGGGGTACCAACCAATCAATTTGTTCTGCCTTGAGATTGGCTTTCTCTAAGGCTTCGTGAGCTACTTGCTCCAACACCTTCACAGCCAATTTAAATACGGCTTGACCATCCATCGTCATAAACGGAGAACCATGCACTTCACCGTTACCAGCGCGCCCAGGAACGCAAAGAATATCGCGCTGACTACCATCAGCATGCAAAGCTGTTGACAGAATGCCAGCCTCTGAAGAGGCCTCCAAAACCACTGCGCCGGCACCATCGCCAAACAATACACAGGTACCACGATCCTGAAAATCAAGAATGCGTGAAAACGTTTCAGCGCCAATCACTAATACTTTTTTGTAAGTGCCACAGCGTATAAATGCATCGGCAGTTGCTAAGGCATAAGTAAAACCAGCGCATACCGCCTGAATATCAAATGCGGCACAGGCAGTGTGTGCACCCAACTTATCTTGCACCACACAAGCAGTACTCGGAAAACCACCTAAATGATCCGGTGTAGAAGTTGCCAAGATAATCAAATCTAAATCTTCAGAAGTAATCCCAGCACTAGCCAACGCCGCTTGTGCAGCCTTCACCGCTAAATCACTGGTTAATTCATTTTCAGCAGCAAAATGGCGCGCAGAAATTCCGCTACGCGTAGTAATCCACTCATCGCTTGTCTCTAAGCCTGTTTTGGCAAGACGCTCAACCAAGTCTTGATTAGTGAGTCGCAACTCGGGGAGATAGCTTCCGGTACTGGCTACTCTTGCAAAGATACTCATTCTTTTGTCTCCGCCGCAAAGGCTGCAGCAATACGCTCTACCATGCGGTTCTTAGCAGCTTCATACGCACGATCTAAAGCAAAACCAAACGCAAAACGATCGGCAGAGCCATGGCTCTTAATGACGCAACCGCGCAAACCTAATAATACCGCCCCGTTGTAGCGACGATGATCTACCCGCTTACGAACCCGCAACAAAGGCACCATGGCGCAAATCGCCATTAATTTGGTCAGCCATGAACGGTTAAATTCTTCACGAATCATGCCGCTCATCATTTTTGCTAAACCTTCGCTCGCTTTCAAAACAACATTGCCAACGAATCCGTCGCAGACCACAATATCTGTGGTGCCCTTAAAAATATCATTCCCTTCTACGTTGCCGTAAAAGTTTAAATTAGATTGACGCAGTAGCTCGCTCGTTTGCTTCACGACTTCATTACCTTTAATTACCTCTTCACCAATATTGAGAAGGCCAATCGAAGGGTTCGTTTTACCATCCACCACTTGCACCATGACATTTGCCATCTGTGCAAACTGCACTAAATGCATGGGTTCACAGTCAGCGTTAGCGCCAAGATCTAGCATTGTTGTGCCGCGCCCTAATTCATTCGGAATGGCCGTAGCAATCGCTGGACGATCAACACCCTCAAGGGTTTTTAAGATATAGCGAGAGATGGCCATGAGTGCGCCAGTATTACCGGAAGAGATGATGGCATCAGCCCTACCTTCTTTGACTAGCTCAATCGCCACACGCATTGAGGAATCTTTTTTGCGACGCAAGGCAACCTCGATAGGGTCATCCATCAACACCACTTCGCTTGCGGGAATAATTTGAATACGCTCGATGAGCGCTGGTGAAGATTTACTCAAGGCTTGCTTGATTAAATCCGGATCGCCAACTAAGGCAATCTTGACATCGAGATGTTTTTCCAGAAAATCGCAGGCAGCAGGAACCGTCACGACGACTCCATGATCTCCGCCCATGGCATCAATAGCTAGAGTAACGCTCATAAACTCATTGATTGCTGCAAGTGATTTATCCAAGAAAAAAGCGGCTATTTCTGGAGCCGCTTCTATCTATTTAGACTAAAAAAATTAATCGTTTTTAGTTTTAACGACTTTACGACCACGATAGTAGCCGTTTGGGGAAATGTGGTGACGCAAATGCGCCTCACCAGTTGTGGCTTCAACAGCCGTAGCAGGTGCGGTTAAAAAGTCGTGCGCACGGTGCATGCCACGTTTGGATGGGGATTTTTTATTTTGTTGAACGGCCATATTGAACTCCTAAGCAAGGCGACATTCTAGCATGGAAAAGCACCTAAATGCTTGATTTTTCTGTAAAGCGCACTCAAAACAACAAGGTAACTTAGACCTTGATTAAGAATTTTTCTTCATATTTTTCAATACGTTAAAGGGGTTTATCTGTTTTTTAGCATCGCCATCTGCTTCTTCACCCCCAAAAACGGAGGCATGAGGTTCGCAGAAGCCCTCTGGGTGTTTTGGAATCAGGGGTAAAGACAGTAAAACCTCATCCTCAATGGTTTCTAAGAGATTGAAATGCTGGCTTGCCACCAAAGGCTCCTGCTCTTCATCCTCCATGGGGTAGTCATCAGCTTCAGTCTCAGAGCTAACCAGCACAAAACGGCGTCTTTCATCCAATTCCACGGCGCAGTCTTGCAGGCATCGCTGACAAATCAAATGCAGGCGCCCTTTTAGGTCCAATTTCAAAATTTGACGGGGTTCGCCGCCAGGAGCATCCTCAAAATGGGTCTCTACCAGCCACTCAAACCCATCCCCCGCCTTGACAGCGGAAGCCTCCTCAGCAAGCCTTGGCAGGTCTGAAATGCCTAAAAATCCAGCCCCTTTATAGGTATGGGGAGCACAAAAGTCGACCTTTTTTAAGGCACTAGGCTCGGTCGATAACTGGACTTGAGGTAAAACTTGATTACGATTCATGACATCAGTCTAAATCAAGGTCTCTTCGAAAGTCAGCGGCAATGAGCAACTTCAGCAATTCATCCCAAAACCCATTCCTCATTTTGGCGTCCACCTCCGTGTATCGCCGTCAACTTCTTGAGCGCCTGCGCATTCCGTTTGAAGTGATTTCACCCCAAGTAGATGAGGCCCCTCTCACAGGCGAAAGCACTGTCGATTTAGCATTACGCCTTGCGCAAGCAAAAGCCGCTGCAGTAACAAAAGAGCATCCCCATGCCTGGGTGATTGGCTCTGATCAAGTCGCTGACCTCTGCGGCGCAGCGATTGGTAAGCCTGGTAATTTTGAAAGGGCGATGGCGCAACTACAACTCATGGGTGGCCAAACAGTGACCTTTCATACTGCGCTCTGTTTAATGAAGGGTGATATAGAAACTACCTTAAGCGTTCCCTCTGAAGTCCGCTTTCGCAAACTATCAGATGACATTTTAGAAAGTTATTTACTGGCTGAAGAGCCTTATGATTGCGCGGGTAGCGCCAAGTCTGAAGGCCTAGGCATCAGTCTTCTAGAGTCCATCAAGAGTGATGATCCTACCGCCTTAATTGGCTTACCGCTGATCGCTTTAAGCGGCTTATTGCGTGACGCCGGTTTTATCATTCCATCTAAAACGTAGATTGAATTTGAACTCATCCATGACAACACTTGGCACGCTCTACTTAGTTCCCAATACATTGGGTGATTCTGATCGCACCGCACAGTTGCCATGGGTGCTTCCGAGTGAAACTATTGCACAAGCTGCCAAACTCAAGCATTGGATTGTTGAGGATGCCAAAACTGCTCGCGCTTTGCTAAAAGCCATTGATGCCGTTACTCCTCTTGCTTGCGCTATTCAAGAAATGCAAATGGGTGAGTGGCGTGGTGC
>CAIMPQ010000118.1 GCA_903843315.1 uncultured beta proteobacterium | reverse complement strand
TCCATCTACCAAATCAAAGGATGTCCACTGGAGACTATTGGCCGTTTGGTAATCCACTGGCAGAGGCAAAACCTCAAGCCCCTGCTTTTGACATATCGCCAGTGAGCGATACATGTGACTAGCTGACGTAATCAATAACCAGGGTTTTGATGCGCCTGCATCATTTTTAAGCCCAAACTCAGCCATCATCGGCTTCATATAGAGGAAATTCTCATAGGTATTCCGCGATTGACCCTCGTAATGCGCCATTGCCTCATTCAGGCCCTGCTCTTGAACAAGCTGCTTAAATGCATCTGCCTCAGACACCCCTTTAGGTAAAACATGGCCGGAATAACCGCTAAAGATAAAAGGAAGATTGGGATATTTGCGAATCAATTCAAATGCTTTAGTTACTCGCTCGGCAGCCTGGTAGATAGAAACTTCGCCTCGATCTACCGCAATCTCACCACCTTCGATTGCACCTCCCAGAATAATGATTCCACCGATGTCGCCTTCGGCTAACTTTGCCAGCTCGGGTTTAGTAGCGACATTCTCTAATGGTCTCAAAAATATCTCTGAGCTTGGTAACCAGCCAATGATTAGTAAATCCAGCAGGGCCAGAATTAAAAAGCGTTTTACCAAATGTAGCTTCCGAAGGGCCAGAAAAAACAAGGCCAAGCAAAGGAATACCAAAACCCAATTGAGCGGCTCTATACAGAATTGCACTACCTTCGAGAGAATAAAAAAGATCGTATCCATGATTACCTTGGATCTTAAACCCTCTAGTGGGCAGACTCGCTAAATTAGCCCTAATATAGGGGCTATGAAAAAAGCGCTAGTTTGGCTCCGCCGCGATCTTCGACTTTATGACAACGCTGCCCTCCATTACGCCCTGAAAGAAGCAGGGCAAGTGTGGCTCGCCTTTATTTTTGATGTCGAGATTCTGAAACCCTTACTCAAGGGTGAATTAGATGCCAATGGACTCAAACACGATCGACGGGTTGATTTCATATGGCAAGGTTTACAACAGATTGATGACGAGTTGCACTCCTTAGGAGGCGGTCTGATTGTTCGTTTTGGTAAACCGTCAGAATGTATTCCGCAGATTGCAAAAGAGCTAGGAGTGGATACAGTATTTACAAATCACGACTACGAGCCTTCTGCGATCGAACGAGATACTACCGTCAATACTGCATTAGAGAAACTGGGTATTGAGTTCAACACTTTCAAAGATCAAGTCATCTTTGAGAAGAAAGAAATTCTCACCAATTCCAATACGGTATTTTCTATCTTTACCCCCTATAAGAACAATTGGCTAAAGACGCTCCAAGAAAAGGATTTAGCCGCCTACGAGTGCGATCCAAAGCCTGGGCAATTAGCAGCCATTCCGAAGAAATTGGATCTCCAATTTCCCTCACTGGAATCAATGGGCTATTGCGCTACCGGTATCGAAACCTACTTGCCACCAGGCTCTGCGGGTGGCCAAGCCTTTCTTGAAGACTTCCTTCCACGAATTGACCAATACCAAATTGGCAGAGACTTTCCCGCCATCAAAGGGGTAAGTTACCTGTCGACCCATTTACGCTTTGGCATGCTTTCAATTCGGGGTTTAGTACGGGAAGCGCATCGCCGTATGCTCGCAGGCAGTATGGGGGCCACCATTTGGTTAAGCGAACTGATTTGGCGTGATTTTTATTTCATGATTTTGGCCAATCACCCACGCCTAGCAAAGGGGGCCTCTTTTAAACCGGACTATGACAATATTGGCTGGGAAAGTGGTGCCAATGCCAAGAAGCTGTTTAATGCTTGGTGCGAAGGGAAAACAGGTTACCCCCTAGTTGACGCAGCGATGCATCAACTCAATCAAAGTGGCTATATGCATAATCGTTTGCGCATGGTGGTGGCTAGCTTTCTGACTAAAGACCTCGGTATTGACTGGCGCTGGGGTGAAGCTTATTTTGCCGAGCACCTCAATGATTTCGAGCTCTCCTCTAATAATGGTGGTTGGCAGTGGGCCTCATCATCTGGCTGTGACGCTCAACCCTACTTCCGCATCTTCAACCCGATTACCCAATCCGAAAAATTTGATCCTGAAGGTAAATTTATTCGCCGCTATCTTCCTCAACTTGAAAAACTCTCCAAGAAATCTATTCATGCGCCTTGGAAAGCTGGTCATATTGAGCTTGAGGCTGCTGGAATTGTTTTAGGCAGAGACTACCCCCTGCCAGTGGTAGATCATGATGAAGCCCGGAAGAAAACTTTGGTTCGCTATAGCGTCGTCAAAAAGATTACTGAGCCCTCCATCTAGGACTGAAACGCTTTAAGATATGCCATGAGCAAGATCTATGCAGTGGGCGATATCCAGGGATGCGCGCCATCACTTAAAACCCTCGTTAAAAAATTGCCTAAGAAATCAAACCTGATTTTTTTAGGTGATTTAGTCAATCGTGGCCCCGACTCTTTAGGGGCCTTAAGGCAGCTCAAATCTCTGCAAGAGTCCGGTCGTGCCGAATGTATCCTGGGCAATCATGATCTTCATTT